>JAHHUB010000164.1 GCA_020024175.1 Oscillospiraceae bacterium
GCTTTCTGCGGGATGCAGGACTGTCCATCAGCAGTATTTCACAGCTGCTTTCCGAGGAAAATCCGGGCAGCGTGATTTCTGTACTTTTAGAGCAGCAGAGAAAAGAAGTGGAAACAGATCTGGAGGAAGCTCGTAAGAAGCTTGAGATGCTGGACGGAATTTTCCGAAACCTGAAAACGATGGAGCATATTGACTTCAATTCCATCGGAGACATAGCCCATATTATGAAAAGCAAAGAAAAGCTCAAAAAGGTGCGCACGGTCCTGCTGGCCACAGCCATTCTGTTCGGTATCATGGAGTGGACTTCAATCTTCCTCTGGATTATCCAGGGAATCTGGTGGCCTTTTGCAGTTTATACCATTTTGGCCTTGCCCTATATTCTCTGGATATTCAACTATTACTGGAAAAATATATCCTACATCTGCCCCCAATGCCATGCGATTTTCAAGCCCGGCAAGAGAGAAGCCTTTTTTGCAAGGCATACTCTAACTACCCGGAAGCTGACCTGCACCTGCTGCGGACACAAGGGATTTTGCGTGGAAACCTGCTGTGAGGAGGAACAAAGAAATGAAAAAGCTTAAAACCCCGTTTCTATTTGCGATTGCCTGTCTTCCTGCAGCGATCATAGGCGGTTATTTTGTATTACAATATCAGATGGAGCTGCTTCCACCGGAAACCATCCGTCAGCTGATCGAAATGGCCGGCAGTCAAGCTGCCCTGATTGCCGTAGGACTCATTCAGACTGCTATTACAGTCATGCCGGCCGCTTTCTTCGGAAGAATCCTTGCAGAAAAGCTGGGACTTTGGAAACATTTCCGTTTTGAAAACAAGCAAATGCAGACAGCTATCCTGCTTTCAGTCATTGCCGGTATTCTGTTCTCTGCGGATTACTGGACTTTCGGAGCAGCTTTTCCCAAAATTCAGGAGGCAACAGAAGCAGGAATGACCCTTTGGGGTGTTCTGGCATCTGTATTTTACGGAGGCGTCATCGAAGAATTGCTGATGCGTCTGTTCGTAATGTCCCTTATAGGTTTTATCCTGTGGCAGCTGCTTTGGAGAAAAAAGGAAAATGTGCCTGCTGCTGCACTGATCACAGCAAACGTCATCGCAGCTGCGCTGTTTGCAGCTGGACATTTACCTGTAACCATTACCGCTTTTGGCTCGCTGACGCCAATGCTGATTTTTCGTTGTTTCTTGCTGAACGGAGGCTTTGGACTGCTTTTCGGATGGCTGTACCGGAAATACGGAATTCAGTATGCGATGATGGGACATGCACTGTGTCATATTGTAAGCAAGCTGATCTGGTGGATCCTACTATAAGCCGTTAAGAAAATTCCGATTTTCTTAACAGATAAAGATCAAAAGACCTTGAAGGGCAAATTGATGGTGGCTTCCAATTTTTGCTAAAATGTATTTAGAGGTTAAAGGGTTAGATATATCAGAATAAACTTAACAGATGAATTTTATAAAATGAGTGATTTACATAAAAACTCACAAAATCGTGATTGGAGTGCTTGCAGAAACTTTGCTCATTGTTGGGTTTTGTATGGTCGGCACAGGATTTATGAAAAATTCATCTGTGTGTATGGTTGGTTTTTCTGTTTCAGAAGATAGAAAAGAAATGACCTTAGAACTTGGAAATATGAGTTGAATCATGACGAATTAGATTATACAGTGACTGTTTATAAAAGAATATGAGTAAATTGGAAAATTTTTTTATAAATTGTATTGACATTGCATGAAAAATGTGATATTTTTAACAAGAAATTAAAAGTTACTTTAAGAAACAAGGTAGCAATATATTATGGGGGATAATATGAAAAAAATAGTATGTTTATTTTTGGGAATTATAATGTGTATGTCGATTACAGCTTGCGGACTTTTGAAAACTGATGATAGAGTATATCCCGTAAAATTTGATGACACAGAAATTTTGGTGGGCGAAACCACAGTGAGTGTACTGCTAGATAATGGTTTTATCATTGAAGAAATTCGCGGAGGGGAATTGGATAAAGAACAGATCATTGAAAAAAACAGCTATTATTCAGGAATAAATGTAATTAAAGATGATGTAGAATATGCCATGATTAGTATTGCTTCAGAGAAAAAAGACATTCCTTTGTCTGAAGCAATTATAGCAAAAATTATCATTAAACCTGGATTAGAACATGCCATAGAGCGGATTTATTTAGATGGGGTAGCATTGCCGGATTTGACTGCTGATGTCTTTAAAGAACATATTGCAGGAAGTAAAATGTATGATGATGGAACATGTGCATTTTTTGCAGGAGAGAAGTATACTTTCAGAGCATATTATGAAGATGGCAATCTTACTGAAGTAAATGCAGTGCGAAATTATAGTGTACAGTATGGGGCTTGATTTTTATAGTGAGAATATCGCCTGAGATTGATTGTCCCAACTGTCCTTAAAAAATATTTTTATAGAATGGTAGTGGCTAAAATCTGCAAAATCCATTTTTTACGCAATTCACAATACGAAAACATGGAGATATTATGACACGATGTCATAATATCTCCATGTTTTTGCACTCACAATATCCAAAAGTTTTACTGAATTTTTTCAAAAAATTGCGGGTCAAAGGGAAGAGTACTTACCAGTCCATTATATGGCGGGCTTGTCATCCAAACAGACCCAGTTGATGGTGTATTCTTTGGCTGCGGAACTGTCCACATTGGTCACGTTGTTTATTATGGCTGACAAGCCTAAGTTTCAAAATACCATTATTGCATTTGAGGGTCTGTGGTAATGACTGTCTCTTTTGAGTATGTACCTTCCAGTTGTACTTTTATTTGGTATGAAATTATAAATTTTGAAGAATTTTTATAACAGTTAAAGAGTATAGAACTTTGAAGGACTGAAAATGTTCCGCTATGGCTTTTTGTAAAAGAAAACTTTTTACCAAAAGGAGAAATATCAAATTGCATTGACATTAGTATGGCAATATTTTATAATAATGTCATATTAATTATAGAAAGGCTGAAATATATATATGAAACTTATGATTGCATCAGATATTCATGGCTCTGCAAGTTTTTGCGGTCAGCTTTTGGAAGCATATCGCCATGAAAAAGCTCATCGTATGCTTTTGTTAGGAGATATTCTCTACCATGGCCCACGAAACGACCTTCCCGAAAATTACGCCCCAAAAGAAGTAATTTCCATGCTTAACGAAAATTCCAAGGAATTATTCTGTGTAAGAGGCAACTGCGACGGAGAAGTTGATCAGATGGTACTTAAATTCCCTATTATGGCGGAATATGCTATTTTCTGTATGGGAGGAAGAATGATTTATGCTACCCATGGCCATCATCATAACCCACAGACTCCGCCTCCTCTTAAAAAAGGTGATATTCTGTTAAACGGACATACCCATGTGCCTAAATGTGAGCCATTCGGTGAAAATCTTTATTTAAACCCAGGTTCAGTATCTATTCCTAAAGAAAACAGCTATAGAGGATATATTATTTATGATGATGAAAAAGAAGAAATCATCACATTCCATAAGCTTGACGGCACTGTTTGGAAAACTGTTACAAAGGATGAATTAAATAGTCTTTGCCCTATGGCAGACTAAAGAAAACACGGTAATCTTTGATTGAGATTACCGTGTTATTATATTGTGTCATAATATGTAAGGAATTATATATTTTAGTTTTCTGATATTTTGACCTGAAAGCACTATATTTTTTTAGGTTAAAAAATAAATTTAATCTAAAATTTTTTTAGAACAGTAAGTCAAAATTTATAAACATAAAAATATTTACACAAAAATATATATTTTTAAGAATATTAAAC
>JAHHUB010000165.1 GCA_020024175.1 Oscillospiraceae bacterium
ATGTAAGAGAATATCTCAAAAATAATCCTGAATTGGCAGAAGAAATTGCAGCAAAAGTGGCTGAACAGGCAGACAGGCTTATCAGTATGCCTAAAACTGTAAAGAAAGCCGTTAAAGGTGCTAAAAAGACTGATGTTACAGTGGAAGTTGATGAGGATGAAACAGAAGAAATTGAAATTGATACAGAAGCTGAAACTGAAGAAATTTTTGAAGAATAATTTAAGGTTAATATGCTTGTAACCAATATTGAAAAAACAAAAAAAGGCAGATATTCCATATTTATAGATGATGAATTTTACTGTACACTCCATGTGGAGGTATTTGTTCTTTCTGGTATAAGAATTAACGAAGAAATCCCCCAGGCAAAGCTTGAGGAACTAAGAAAAGAATCGGAGAGAAAAATCACCCGTGACAGAGCTCTTAAACTTTTGTCTGCAAAGGATTACAGTAAAAAAAATCTCATAGATAAACTTCTCAAATACGGTGAAGAAGATATTTGCAGAGAAACTGCCGACAAAATGGAGGAACTTGGTCTTATTAATGACTATGACTATGCTATGAGAATGGCAAGAGACCTTCATAATATAAAGGGGTATGGTTCCAACAGAATAGTAATGTATTTAAGAGAAAAAGGCATTGACAGAGATACCTCTTATGAAGCGGCACAACAGTTTGATGATGATGAAGAACATGAAAAAATAATGGAAATTCTTCAAAAAAAATGTCGAACAAACCTTAACGACCGAAAAGAAAAAGAAAAAATGTTCGGCAGGCTCATGCGAATGGGCTATAAAAGCGGCGATATAAAAAACGCTATAAATGAATTTATTGAAAATGAAGAACAGGAGATTTGATATAATGGCAAAAGTGGGTATGGTATCTTTGGGATGTGCTAAAAACCAGGTTGACGGAGAACGGATGTTAGCAAAATTGGCAGAAGCAGGGTTTGAAATTTGTGCTGATCCATCTCTTTGTGATGCAGTTATAATAAACACTTGCGGATTTATAGAAGATGCAAAGAGAGAATCGATTGAAACAATATTTGAATTTTGCGGTATGAAAGGAAGCACAAATATTAAGGCTGTTTTGGTTACCGGCTGTCTTTCCGAAAGATACAGGGATGAAATGGCTAAAGAAATTCCCGAAGCTGATGTGGTTTTGGGTATAGGAAAAAACAAAGATATAGCAGATATAGTTAAAAGAGCATTAAATGGCGAAAAAATAGCTGAATTTTCTGAAAAAACAGATTTGTCAATAGATGGTGAAAGACTTCTCACCACACCTCCTCATTATGCTTATATTAAAGTAGCTGAGGGCTGTGACAACAAATGTGCATATTGTGCTATTCCTATGATCAGAGGACCTTTTCGCAGCAGAACAATGGAAAGTATTGTGGCAGAAGTGGAAAATTTAGCTGAAATGGGTGTAAAGGAATTTAATATCATAGCTCAGGACAGCACCAGATATGGAGAAGATTTGTACGGAAAGCCGGTGTTGGCTGAACTTATCCGAAGAATTGCAAAAATTGAGAAGGTTCATTGGATAAGAATACTTTACTGCTATCCTGAAAGAATTACAGATGAACTTTTAGATGTTGTGGCAGCAGAGGACAAGGTATGCAAATATATGGATATTCCGATACAGCATGCCAGTGGAAAAGTCCTTAAATCCATGAACAGAGCAGGGGATTACAACAGTATTGTAAATCTTATGAAAAAGATAAGAGCCAAAATCCCCGGAGTTGTTCTCCGCACCACTCTTATAGCGGGATTCCCAGGAGAAACCGAAGAAGATTTTGCTGAACTTTGCAATTTTGTAAAGGAAGTTAAATTTGAAAGATTGGGTTGTTTTGCATATTCCAGAGAAGAAGATACACCTGCCTATGACATGGAAAATCAAATTGATGAAGATGTAAAGGCAAGACGTGCTGACATTATCATGGAACTTCAAATGGAAAATGCTGAAGAATTTTCACAGAAAATGCTTGGAAAAACCGTTGAAGTTTTAGTTGAAGGTTATGATGAAGAAATTGATGCTATGATTGGAAGAAGTTATATGGATGCTCCCGATGTGGATACAAGAATCTATTTTGTAACCAACCAGGACCACTATGCAGGTGATATAATCAATGTTAAAATAACACAGGTAAACGGATATGATTTAATCGGAGAAGAAATTCTTTAATACAGATTGGAGATGTTTTAATGAATTTACCTAATAAACTTACACTTTTGCGTATTTTTATGATACCGCTTTTCCTTGTTTTTATGGAAGTAAATGGAATACCTAACAGATTTATTTGGGCATTTATTGTGTTTATACTGGCTTGTTTTACAGATACTTTGGATGGGTATATCGCCAGAAAAAACAATTTAATTACCAATTTCGGAAAGCTTATGGATCCCTTAGCTGATAAGCTTTTGGTTATGGCAGCTCTTATTTCTCTGACATCCAAACAGCATGTGCCTGTTTGGGTGACAGTGGTTATTTTGAGCCGCGAATTTTTAGTTACATCAATAAGACTTATTGCCGCAGGTAATGGTAAGGTTATTGCCGCTGATAAATGGGGTAAAATGAAAACAATTTCTCAGATGATTTGGATTTCTCTGGAACTTTTATACTTCACAGTACAATACAATGCAATGGGTATTTCCTGCATGGTTTTGATGTATATAACCGTATTTTTCACAATATTTTCAGGATATAACTATATTAAAAATAACTTGGAAGTATTTAAAGGTTAAGTAAATTAATAATACAATATAGGTAATATAAAAAAACCTGTACTGTTGGATTTTTCTTTTTTATTAAAGCAAATCCAACAGTACAGGTTTTTTATTTAACAAGAAATGTAAAAGCTAAAACAGGGGAAATAATATTTGCTGATGCATGAAATAGCCAACTGCATAAAATACTGCCTTTTGATTTATTTACTATATACCCCAAAATATATCCGATAGTTCCAGTGATAAATACAATTAGGGCAATTTTTATAAATCCATGTCCCAAAGCGGCAGGACTGTGAATAAGTCCGAAAATTACAGCTTGTATAAGATTTCCGAATTTATCTCCGAATTTGGAGGATAACCGCTTATATAAAAAACCTCTGAAGAAAATTTCTTCTGTTAAAGATGTTTGTACAACTGCCCATAGTAAAATTACCAAAACAGTTTCAGGGCTAAAACCACTTTGAATATATGATTCATAAGGAAGTCCGCTTAAAGTAATACTGTTTGTTTTATAAAGCCATAAATAGGGTGCAATTATAAGCAAAGCTACAATCATAAACAGAATGACAGAACTTTTAACAGGCATATTATCGGTTTTTTTTAATCCTATCCATGGTAAAAAACCTGAAATTTTTTTATTTGTGATTATGTACCATATAAATGGTATCAAAGTAAATACAAAAAGCTGAATTATTGAACTTAAAATTTGTGAAATTAAAATCATAATTTTATAGCTCCTTTTATTTATTGGGATTTTCAGGTTTGTATTCCAAAATATCACCAGGCTGACAATCTAATGCCTGACAAATAGCTTCCAAAGTAGAAAATCTTATAGCACTTACTTTACCTGTTTTTATTTTTGACAGATTTACATTGGCAATTCCGACTTTTTCCGAAAGTTCATTTAAACTTATTTTTCTGTCAGCCATAACACGGTCAAGTCTAAGTATAATTGGCATTTTACTTGCCTCCTTAAAGAGTTTCATCAGAGAGTTGCTGTAAATTTTCTCCGTATTCAAAAACATAACTTAAAAGCAGAATAAAACCAAATACAAAAACAACTTGTACAGGAGTAGAGATGT
>JAHHUB010000166.1 GCA_020024175.1 Oscillospiraceae bacterium
GTACTTTGTAGATGAAAACGGTAATAAAACCAAAGTAACACCTAAACAATAGGAGAAAATCATGGAGATAGTTATAATTATTTCTTTGGTTTTAAATTTAATCGGAATAGCTCTTTTATTTGTGGTTTTCGGAAAAATAAGCACTTTGAAAAGAGATATTCGCTCTGCAAGAGGCGGAGATTTTTCCCGTGATTTTGCCCAGCTCAGGCAGGATATAGATATGGGAGTAAACAATTCTGTAAGAAGTTTTGCGGATTTTATAGGCAATGTTTTGTCCCAGAAATTTGAATCTCAGGATAAATATCTGCACCAGATTAATTACAGTCTTTTAAAACAACAGGAGGATTTGCAAAACAGTATTATTCTCCAGTTAAATCAGCAGGAAAACCGATTTAAAACTTTCTCAGCCGAAAGCGAACAAAGATTGGATATGATCAGATCTTCTGTAGAGAAGAAACTTTCTTATTTACAGGAGGACAATAACCAAAAGCTGGAGGAAATCCGTCTTACAGTTGACCAAAAGCTGGATGAGAGAATGACAAAATCTTTTAAACTGGTGGAAGAACGTTTGGAGCAGGTTTACCGTGGTTTGGGAGAAATGCAGACTTTGGCATCGGGGGTAGGGGATCTTAAAAAAGTACTTTCCAATGTAAAAACCCGTGGAGTTTTGGGCGAAATACAGCTTGGTGCCATTTTGGAGGAAATACTTTCACCTGACCAATATGTAAAAAATGCTGCCACAAAAAAAGGTACTCAGAATTTTGTGGAGTTTGCAGTTAAAATTCCCACAGGCAGCGGAGAAACTCTGTATCTTCCCATAGATGCAAAATTTCCTGCAGATGCTTATGCCAATTTGCTGGAGGCTTATGACAGTGCAGACAAAGAACAGATTAATACAGCGGTTTCAGCTTTAAAAAACCGTATAAAATCTTTTGCAAAAGATATAAGGGATAAATATTTAGATCCTCCCGCCACTACCGATTTTGCAATTATGTTTTTGCCTTTTGAGGGGCTTTATGCGGAAGTGGTAAATCGAGGAATGGTGGAAACTCTGCAAAAGGAATATAGGGTAAATATAGCGGGTCCCAGCACTATGGCAGCATTATTAAACAGTTTGCAGATGGGCTTTAAAACTTTTGCCATAGAAAAACGCAGTGCGGAAGTTTGGCGGGTTTTAGGCTCTGTTAAAACAGAATTTGACAAATTTTCCGAAGTTCTTTTGCTTACACAGCAAAGATTGGAACAGGCAAATTCGGAACTTGATAAATTAGTAGGTGTCAGAACAAGACAAATCAGAAAAACATTATCAGAAGTTTCAAGCATAGAAACAGATGATTTATAAACCCCAGGGTGAATAACCTTAAATTTTGGCTAATATACTGTAAGGGATTTTAATTTAAAACAAACGGGAGATGCAGAACATGGACCTTTTAAAAAGAAGCTGGGCAGTGGTTGATTTGGACGCTGTGGCAGAGAATATAAAAACTATTAAAAAATTATTAGATCCCCAATGTATGCTTATGGGTGTGGTAAAAGCTGACGGCTATGGACATGGGGATAAATATATCAGCGATGAACTGGTAAGACTTGGTGTTAACTGGTTTGGTGTTTCCAATATTGATGAAGCAGTTTCTTTGAGAAAACAGGGAATTTATCATCCGATTTTGATATTCGGACATACTCCTGCAAGATTTGCCAAAATAATCAATGAATATAATATCACTCAGACTGTTTACTCCATAGAATATGCCAAGGAATTGGCGAAAGCCTGTCAAAAAGAAGATGTCATCATTGATATACACATAAAAATAGATACCGGAATGTCAAGACTTGGTTTTGTAGTGGATGACAATCATTTAAACAGAACTACAGAAGAAATCAGGGAAATATATCATATGCCCTGTTTCAGACCTTATGGAATATTTACACATTTTGCAGTGGCAGATGAAAAAAGTCAAAAATCCGTGGATTTTACTTATCATCAGTTTGAATCTTTTAAAAATATTATTTCTGTTTTGGAAAAAAGGGGAATGACTTTTAAAATAAAACATTGCTGCAACAGTGCTGCTACAATTTGTTATCCCGAAATGCACATGGATATGGTTCGTCCAGGAATTATCACATACGGACTTAGTCCCAGCAAAGAATTAGCCGGTATAATACCGCTTAAACCTGTAATGCAGCTATATTCAACTATTACTATGGTTAAGCAAATTGATGCAGGAACTACTGTTAGCTACGGAAGAATTTTTACAGCAAAAAATAAAATGAAAATTGCCACTGTGGCAATAGGTTATGCTGATGGAATTGAACGAGAACTTTCCAATACTGCATATATGCTGGTAAAAGGACAAAAAGCGAAAATTGTGGGAAGAGTTTGTATGGATCAGCTTATGCTGGATGTTACAGATATAAAAGATGTAAAAATCGGAGATAGAGTTACCATTGTTGGAACTGATGGAGAAAATACTATCAGTTTTGAGGAAATGGCTGATATAGGCAATACAGTGAACTATGAAAAAATTTGTATTATTGGTAAAAGAGTACCTCGAATTTACACTCGTGAAAACAAGGAAATCGGTGTAGTGGACTATGTACGCAGAAATATAGATATGTAAAATAAAAAAAGGAATTTGAAAATGACTGAACAAACAATAAATCAAACACCAAAAACAGCCCCGCCTAAAAGGAGAAAAACCAGAAAACAGAGTTCTCAAAAATATATGGGACTAATTATAGCTGTTATAATTATAATTGTATTAGTGTTTTTGTTGATAGGAACTTTATTTATCAGCATAAATAAAATCAAAGAATTAAATAAACAAATAACAGAACTTAAAAATACCAATGAAGAAATAGAAAAACTCATTCCCACAGGAGAATATTTTTACAAAGAGGATTTAAAAAATAAAACTATACAATATGGATTATCTTTAACACTGTTTCAGAAACTTTATCCCGAAAATATTGTATTTTATGGAAAAGACGGAATTACTTTTGAACCGTTAGACGAAAAAATCTCTCCCAATAAATTAAATTTGGAAAGTTTTACTCATGATGAAGAAGAAGGTTTTATTTATTTTGATGAGAAAACAAATCACAAAGCCAAAAAAGGCATTGATGTTTCTATGTTTCAAAAAAATATAAACTGGAAAAAAGTAAAAGAAAGCGGAATTGACTTTGCTATAATAAGATGTGGTTTCAGAGGCTATACCACAGGAAAGCTTATGGAGGACAGCACATTTGAAGCTAATATTAAAGGTGCTCTTGAAAATGATATAGATGTGGGAGTTTATTTCTTTTCACAGGCTGTAAATGAAATGGAAGCCAGAGAAGAAGCTGATTTTACTGCTGAACTTATAAAAAAATACAATATAACCTATCCTGTGGTTTTTGACATGGAAGATATTCATGATGATGATTACCGCACTGAGGATTTAACAACTGCAGAAAGAACAAAAATAGCATTGGCTTTCTGCGACCAGGTGGAAAAACACGGCTATATACCTATGATATACGGAAATATCCGTTGGCTAATAGAAAATTATGACATTGAAAAAATAATGAAATATGATATATGGCTGGCTCAATATCAGAAGAATTTATACTACCCATATAAACTGGATATGTGGCAGTATACTCATAAGGGAGAATTTGATGGTATTCCTGCTGATGTGGATATAAACCTCTGTTTTAAAGATTATTCAGCAAAATCACATAATTGATAAGCGTAAATTTTATTAATAAAGTATAAAAATTTATGAATAAGGAAAATTAATGTAAATTTTATTGTTTTTATTCCGATAACAG
>JAHHUB010000167.1 GCA_020024175.1 Oscillospiraceae bacterium
ATTAGATTCACCGGGGCCTGTGTTTTACAGGCAGGAAAGAATAACTCAATACGGAAAATCATTTAAAATATTTAAATTCAGAACAATGATTGATAATGCTGATAAAATAGGATCACAGTTAACCACAGATAAAGATACAAGAATAACCAGAGTAGGAAATTTTATAAGAAATTGCAGACTTGATGAAACAGCTCAACTTCTTAATATTTTAACAGGGGATATGAGTTTTGTAGGTACCAGACCTGAAGTGAAAAAATATGTTGAATGTTATACTTCTGAAATGATGGCAACACTGCTTTTACCTGCAGGTGTTACAAGTTTTGCAAGTATAAAATATAAGGATGAAGCTGTATTTTTAGGAAAAGCAAATAATATAGATAAAGCATATACGGAAAAAATTTTGCCCGAAAAAATGGAATATAATTTACAGGGTCTAAAAGATTTTAGCTTTTGGAATGATATAAAACTGATGTTTATGACTGTATCAGCAGTATTGATAAAAATCAAATAAAATTAATTTTATAGGAGAAGAAAAGATATATATGATAGATGGTTTAGTTTCAATTATAATGCCGTCTTGGAATACGGGCAGATTTATTGCCAAATCAATACAATCTGTTATAAACCAAACATATACAAATTGGGAATTAATAATTGCAGATGATTGCTCATCAGATAATACTGATGAAATAGTTAATTCATTCCATGATAAACGTATCATATATTTAAAAAATGACAAAAATCTTGGTGCAGCTTTTACAAGAAACAGAGCTATCAGAGAAGCTAAAGGTGAATGGATAGCTTTTTTGGATTCCGATGATTTATGGCTGCCCGAAAAATTGGAAAAACAAATTAATTTTATGAATAATAACAGATATGTTTTTTCATATCATGAATATGTTAAAATTGATGAAAATTCTAATTCACTTAATATATATGTATCAGGACCCGATGTAGTTACAAAGAAAAAAATGTATAACTACGGTTATCCCGGTTGTCTCAGTTTTATGTACAGTGCAAAGGAAATGGGATTAATACAGGTAAAAGATATAAGAAAAAATAATGACTATGCCATTCTTTTAAAATTATGCAAGAAAGCGAATTGTTATCTTCTTAAAGAAAATTTAGCACAGTACAGAATCAGAAAAGTTTCATTATCCCATGATAAACTGAAGAAAAAACTTAAAAGCCACTATGATTTATTCCACTATTGTGATGAAAAAGCGGCTCCAATCGCTTTTTGGTATGCCTGTTGGAATATGTTTTACGGTGTACATAAAAAAATAAAATACGAAAAAAAGTATAACTGTATGTAACAAAAATTACAGTTACACCAACAGGATATACATATTAATATTGTTTATAAAAACAGAGAAAATAAAAAATATATGGCTGAAAAGACTTAATTTATCAGCCATTTTGAATTTAAAATCAGCATATAAAAATGCTGATTTTGTAATTACAGCAGTACATATGTTAATTTAAAAGGAGATGCAGATTTGAAAGTACAAGTTTTAGTTGCTGCAATGAATCAAAATGATTATTCTCTGATTAAAAAAATGAATTTACAAACAGATGCTGTTATAGGCAATCAATGCGACAGATGTTCTGATGAAAATATAAATTACAATAATTCAGATTATATTTATATAAACCGCACCAATCGTGGTGTGGGATTTAACAGAAATGAAGCATTGATAAATGCAAACGCTGATATTCTGACTTTTGCCGATGAGGATATGGTTTTTGAAAATGACTATGAAAAATTAATTCAAAAAGCATTTTCTCAAATAGCTGATGCAGATGCTATTATATTTAATATAAAAACAGTTGGTGCTAACGCTAACCGTCGTACTAATGATAAAATACAGCGTGTCAGATTTTATAATGTTTTAAACTATGGGGCAGCACGCATTTCAGTTAAATCTTCAAGCTTAAAAAGAGAAAATATATTTTTTCATACTTGTTTTGGCGGAGGAACTCGCTATTCTTCAGGAGAAGATACATTGTTTATTGTAGATATGCTAAAACATGGATTTAAAATTTACACCTATCCTGTTTGTATAGGAAGTGTGGATCAAACATCTTCCACATGGTTTAAGGGATATAATGAAAAATATTTTTTTGACAAAGGAGTACTATTTGCAGCTATAAACAGAAAATTATCAGTACCTCTCTGTTTGCAGGATTTGATTAGACACAAAGAATATTTAAAAAGCAATTTAAATTTTAAACAAGCATATAAACTTATGAAAAACGGTATTTCTTCATATAACAGACTAATGTCATATGAAGAATTTACTCATATGAATTCTAAATAAGAGGAAAACAAGAATGATTAACGCATTACATTATATAAGCGGAATTTCCCCTGATATAGGTGGTATAGAACAATTTGTCTTAAATATATACAGTCAAAAAGATGATGATGTGGAATTTGAAATATTAACCAGACATATGAACTGTGATACAGAATTGTATAAGATGTTAAAAAGAAGTAATATCACAATACATAATTTAGATATAGAACATTTGAATTTACATACAATAGGTGAATACAGAAAAAAGTTAAATGAGTTTTTCTCATTAAATGCCCATAAATATGATGTACTGCACTGTCATTCTTTTACAGACCCCTGTATTTGCAAGGCCGCAAAAAAAAATGGTATAAAAAATGTATTGCTGCATATTCATTCTTATATTCCTAAAGGCAAAATTATAAAAACTGCTGTTAAAAAGCTTACACTATATTCAAACTGTAAAAATGCAAATCAATATTTAGCTTGTTCCTTAGATGTGGGAAAAGCTACTTACTCACAAAAATATGCAGATAAAATTAAAGTAATTAACAATGGGATTAATTTTGACAAATATAAATTTGATGAAAATATAAGAAAAGAAGTAAGAAAAACATATGAACTGGAAAACCAGTTTACAGTTATTCATATAGGAAGATTTTGTGAAGAAAAAAATCATGAGTTTTTAATTAAAATATTTAATAAAATAAAACAGAAAAATCCAAACAGTAAACTTATATTAGCGGGAGATGGAGAGTACAGAGAAAAAATCGAAAAACTTTGCAGAGATTTGAATATTTATAATGATGTACTTTTTTTGGGAAACAGGTCAGATGTAAATAATTTGCTCAAAGCTGCTGATGTTTTTATTTTTCCCAGTAAATCCGAAGGCTTTGGAATGGCAGTAATAGAAGCACAGGCATCAGGACTGCCAACATTTGTATCTGCCGATGTAATTCCCAATACAGTTAAAATCAGTGATTTAGTACAGTTTATAAAATTGGATGACAATGAGGAAAAATGGGCTGAAATTATTTTAAATTACAAAAATGATTTTCCGAGAGAAAAATTGTTTGATATTTTATGTCAATCAGAGTTTAATGCAAAAAATACATATTTGAATTTGAAAAAATTATATAAAACAAACATGGGAGAAAAATATGATTAAAACCAATAAATATGTTATATACATATATTGTGTTGTTTGCTTTTTTCAGGCTCAGTTTTTGATTATTAGTTTTGGAGGGGCTAAAATATCAGTAGGAAGAATTTGCTGGGCTTTCTTTTTAGTAAATATATTATATTATTATGGAAAAAACAGAAAAATTATAATTACAAATACTTTCAGTTATAAATTTTTGATTTTTTGGCTTGCAAATCAAATGATAACTTTTATTTCAGGTATGATTTTTGGCATTTCAGGTTGGATACAGCTTACATATTTAATATGTTTAATTGTGATTGATGCTATATTTTTTGAAAAAAATATAGATAACGAAGATATGCTT
>JAHHUB010000168.1 GCA_020024175.1 Oscillospiraceae bacterium
CCCGGCGGAAATATAATGACAGATGATGAAGGAAACTTTAACATACCTGCTTTTATAAAAGGAAATGTTTTGCTTGGACTACAACCTTCAAGAGGTCTGCATGAAGATCAGGAAAAGCTTTATCATGACAAAACATTGCCCCCTCATCATCAATATGTAGCTTTTTATGAATATCTGAGAGATGTGTTTAAAGCCGATGTGATAATTCATATAGGAACTCATGGCACATTGGAATTTCTTAAAGGTAAAGAATGTGGTATGAGCCATGACTGTTATCCCGATATGTTGATAGGAAATATTCCTCATATTTACTTGTATTATTGCGGAAATGCCGCTGAATGTATAATTGCAAAGAGACGTTCTCATGCACAGATAATAAGTTATCAGCCTCCTGTTTTTGTATCGGGAGATTTATATGGAGATTATTCTGAACTAAGCAAACTTATTGATGATTATTATCATGCATTATCTTTGACTCCCCATATGGCAAATGAAGTTTTAGACAACATATACGAAAAAGCAAAAGAACTTAATCTGCCGCAGGATTTAAATCAGCTTGAAGACGAATTGTATCGTATGAGTAAAAGCCTTATTCCAAAAGGACTTCATGCTTTCGGAAAAGCATATGAACCTGATGAAGCAAAACAATATGTTAAAAGTCTTACTAACTATACAAGAAATGGATATCTTTCACGAAAAGAAGCTTTGGCTGAAGAAAAAGGATATAATTTAGAAGAACTGGAAAATCTTCATCAGTATAAAATAATAAATAAACTGGAAGATGAAACTGATAAAATTTTTGAAGAATTTTATAACAGTAATTTTACTTTGCAAACAGAGAATGAAGAACTTAACAGAACTCTTTTATATGCAAAAGAAGTTTATGAAAAAGTTATTTACAACAATGAATTAAGCGGACTTATTCATGCTTTGGATGGCGGATATACAAAAGCAAAAGCTGCTGGAGATATTTACAGAAACCCCGATATTCTTCCATCAGGAGAAAATCTTGTTCAGTTTGACAGCAGATTTGTACCATCTTTAACAGCATTTGAAAGAGGAACTAAAATTGCTGAAAATACGATAGAAGCTTATAAAACTGAAAAAGGAAAATACCCTGCATCAGCAGCTGTAGTTCTATGGGGATTGGAAACCTCAAGAACTCAGGGTGAAACATTATCACAGGTTTTATCTTATTTGGGAGTAAGACTTGATAAGAAAAGTTTTATGGGCAGTCCTAAATTTGAAATTATTCCTATAGAAGAGTTAAAGCGTCCGAGAATAGATGTAACAATAAATATCTGCGGATTTTTCAGAGATATGTTTCCAAATATTATTGAAAATCTGGACGATTTATTTCATCAGCTTTATGAATTAGATGAATCTAATGAAGAAAACTACTTTAAAGCACATACCAATGCTATATTAAAGCAGTTGGAGGATGAAGGATATGAAAAAGAAGAAGCTCTTGATTTAGCTGTTTCAAGAATATTCGGACCAAAAGAGGGAGAATATGGAACAGGACTTACTTCATTTGTTGAAACTAAAAATTGGAATGAAGAAGAGGAGCTGGGAAATCAATTCCTTAACAGTCTACATTTTGTATATACAAGACATCGTCATGGATTTGATAAAAAAGGACTTTATGAAATGAGCCTGAAAAGTGTTGATATTGTTTCACAGCTAAGAGATAATCAGGAATACGAAATTACCGATTTGGATCACTATTATGAATTTTTCGGCGGACTATCCAAATCTGTTGAAATAGTAAAAGGTTCAAAAGCATATATGCTTATAACAGATACAACCGGAGACAGAGTAAAAACTGAAACTGTTGAAAAATCCATAAATCGAGGAATAAGAACAAGAGTGTTAAATCCTAAGTGGATTGACGGTATGCTTAATCATAAATATCACGGAACTCAGGAAATAGCCTCCAGATTTGAAAATGTAATGGGTCTTGCCGCTACTACCGGAAGTGTAGAACAATGGATTTATAATGACCTTCATAAAACATATGTTGAAGATGAAAATATGAGGAAGCGTCTAACAGAAAATAATGTTCATGCTTATATGGACATATTGGAGCAAATGATGGAATATTACAATCGCGGTTATTGGGATGCAACAGAAGAACAGATAGACCTTATTAAAAAGGCATATTTGGAAACAGAGGACAGAATCGAGGAAAATAGTTAAATGGAAAAACAATACATATATCCTTTTACAGCAGTTGTAGGACAGGATGAAATGAAACTGGCACTGATTTTAAATATGATAAACCCTAAATTAAATGGCGTTTTGATTAAAGGTGAAAAGGGCACGGCAAAATCTACTGTAGTAAGAGCTTTAGCTGAAATTTTGCCTACCAGGGATGAAATTGACGGATGTGCATTTCATTGTGGATTAGATGAACCTAATACATGGTGCAATAAATGCAAAAATGATCCGGATCGCAGAAAAAATTATTCCAAAAAACAAATGAAGGTAGTAAACTTACCTGTAAGTGCTACAGAAGATAGAGTTGTAGGTTCTATTGACATCGAGAAAGCTCTTAAAACAGGAGAAAAAGTATTTGAACCCGGTATATTGGCTGATGCAAACAGAAATATTTTATATGTTGATGAAATTAACTTATTGGATGACCACATTGTTGACTTGCTTTTGGACTGTGCTGCAATGGGAGTAAATTCAATTGAACGCGAGGGTATTTCTTATTCACACCCATCAAGATTTGTTTTAGTAGGTACAATGAATCCTGAAGAAGGCGAACTTCGTCCGCAGCTTTTGGACAGATTCGGTTTAGTTGTTTCGGTTTCTGCTGAAAGCAATATTGACAATAGAATCGAAATAGTAAAAAGACGAATGGAATTTGAAGAAAACCCTAAAGAATTTTGTCTTAAATATAAAGATGAACAAAAAATATTGGGGGAAAAAATTATACACGCAAAGAAAATTTTAAGCGGTGTAACATACAAAGATAATGTTTTAAAGCTTATCTGTCAAATTGCAGTAGATTTGGATGTGGATGGTCACCGCAGTGATATAACAATGCTTAAAACTGCATGTACCAATGCGGCTTTTGAAGGAAGAAATTATATTTCAAAATCAGATTTGATAACTGCGTCCAGATTGGTTTTGCCGCATAGAATGAGAAAGCGTCCCTTTGATGATATGGTTTTAGATATGCAGGAAATAGAGGAAACTATTCAAAAGAGTGATTTACCATGCTAGATAAAAAATATTATCCATTTTCTGCAATTTACGGTCAGGAACAAGCTAAACTTGCAGTTATTTTAAATCTGATAAACCCAAATATAGGAGGAGTTTTGCTTTGTGGTGAAAAAGGTACGGCAAAATCAACGCTTGTAAGAAGTATTGAAGATATTTCGGGAAATATGAAAGTAATCAATGTTCCGCTTGGAATAAGTGAGGACAGATTGGTGGGTTCAGTTGATTTTACCGTCGCAGTAAAAAGCGGAAAAAAGCAGCTACAAAAAGGACTTTTGCAGGAAGCAGATAAAAATATAATATATGTAGATGAAGTAAATCTTTTAAGTGAGCATATTATCAATATTTTAATGACTGTTTTTTCTCAAAAATTCAATTATGTAGAAAATGAAGGTATGTCATATTCAAATCCCTGTAATTTTGTATTAATCGGTTCTATGAATCCGGAAGAAGGAAATTTAAAACCCTCTTTACTTGATAAATTCGGGTTATTTGTAAATATAAAATGTGAAAAAAATATAGATACCAGATGCAATATTGTAAA
>JAHHUB010000169.1 GCA_020024175.1 Oscillospiraceae bacterium
GTGATAGGTCTTGCCCATGCAGGTTGGAAGGGCACTTTGGGTAATATTGCTGAAAAAACATTTATAAAAATGTGTGATGAACTGGGGGCAGATGTGAATACCACAGTTGCTGCCATATCTCCCGGAATATCAAAATGCTGTTTTGAAGTGGGAGAGGAAGTTTATGAAAAGTTTAAGCTAAACTATGACTATATTGATGAGTTTGCAGTGAAAAAACAGAACAGCAAATATATGATTGATTTAAAAGGTATTAATCTTCGTCAATTTAACAATATTGGTATAGATAATGTGGAAGTTTCTTCATACTGCACTTCATGCAATACGGATTTATTTTATTCATACCGAAAAGAAAACGGCATAACAGGCAGAATGAGTGCAGGAATAATGCTTATATAGTTTAAACATTAATTATTTGTAAAAATTACAAATAATATTTGCAATTTTATTTTAGATATAGTATAATACTATAGCAAGTTAAAATGGATTTTAGGAAGTGAGATAATGGCTGAAACAAAAACAATCGCTGTAAACAGACAGGCAAGACATGAATATTTTGTGGAAGAATCCTTTGAAGCGGGGATTGAATTGTTTGGCACAGAAGTAAAATCCATTCGCCAGGGAAGTGTAAACTTAAAAGACGCCTGGTGCGATATAGAAGATGGGGAAATTTTTATAAAACAAATGCACATAAGTCCTTATGAAAAGGGCAATATATTTAATAAAGACCCTATAAGACCGAAAAAACTTCTGATGCATAAAAGAGAAATTCTGAGGCTTTTCGGAATGGTAAAACAACAGGGTCTCACATTAATTCCGCTGTCTTTGTATTTCAAAGGTTCAAGGGTTAAAGTACAGGTAGGATTGTGCCGTGGCAAGAAACTTCACGATAAACGTGATGATATGGCTAAAAGAGATGCTAAGCGTATGATAGACCGTACATTAAAAGAACGCAACAGATAAAAAAGCGTATTTTTACGCTTTATATATGGGGGCGTAAAGGTTTCGACGGGGATGTTGAAGTGTGGGAAGCGAGCAGAGACGCACGAGCTCTTTAAAATGTGCAATTTTTAAAATTAAACGCTAACGATAATTTAGCTTTTGCAGCGTAATTTTCGCTGCCGTCTAACCAAATAGTACCACGGATTTGGATTAGGCGTCGATTAGTGGTGAACGATTTTACCGAGTATCCTTGCAGGTTTAATTGTATTAAAGGATACCAAAAGGCAAAGTCTGCTTGTTGACGCTGCCCAGAGGGAATGTTAAAAAATAAGCTGCGCTCGGAGATGCCTGCATGAATATGTTTTCGGACAGGGGTTCGATTCCCCTCGCCTCCACCAAATGAACCCAAATCCGAACCCGATGGTGGATCGGTAAAGAACAAGGTTGAATGTAACAGTTCAGCCTTGTTTTTTTTCGTTCCTGAGATTATAAGTGATAATCATTTTATCATCAAAAAGCTGTACAGAGTTTGCAAAGATATTTTATTTTAAACTAAAACAGTAATTCTTATTAGAAAATATATCAGTGTATAATTTAGTTACTAGCCTGCTAAGTATTATGAAGGTTAAATATGGTATAAATTCACATTTTTAAAATTCACAATGACATTGTTAAAATTTTAATAATCATATATATGAAATATTGCATAAAAACAATACATAAAATCCATATATATGAACAAAAAACTTTAAAATCCCTTGACTTTATGAAAATACGGTATTATAATATTGACAATTAAGATTAATAAAAAATAATTAATGGCAACTTATAAAAATTATTATGAATTTACAACATATATTATATCTAGGTTATAAGTTTAATAAAATGAAATTGTAAATCTGTATTCATCGGCGAATGAATCTAATAGGATCTATTCAATCGCCGTTAAAAATAAATATAATAAGGAAGTGTTTTTAATGAGCAATGCAATTTTTAATTTACCTAAAGCTTATAATGAGCCTGTATACTCCTACCTTCCCGCTTCAAAAGAAAGAGAAGACTTAAAAGCAGAACTTGCACGTCAATCTGAAATGGTAGTTGATATTCCTGCTATTATTGGCGGAAAAGAATACTACACAGAAAATACAGGAAAATGTGTAATGCCTCATGACTTTAATCATACTTTGGCTACATATCATATAGCTGGTGAAAAAGAACTTAAAATGGCAGCAGATGCAGCTATGGAGGCTAAAAAAGAATGGGCAGCTATGCCTTTTGAACACAGAGCTTCTATTTTCCTCAAAGCAGCAGAACTTCTCACAGGAAAATACAGAGCTAAGATAAATGCAGCAACTATGCTTGGTCAATCCAAAACAGCTTTTCAGGCTGAAATTGACTCTGCTTGTGAATTGGCTGACTTTTTCAGATACAATGTTAAATATGCTGAAGAGATTTACTCTCAACAGCCTGAAAACTCCAAGGGTGTTTGGAACAGAGTTGAATATCGTCCACTAGACGGATTTATCGTTGCTATTTCTCCATTTAACTTTACATCCATAGGCGGAAACCTTTGCTCCGCTCCTGCAATTATGGGTAATACTGTTATTTGGAAGCCATCTCAGGCTGCAACACTTTCCAGCTATTATGTAATGAAACTTCTTGAAGAAGCAGGACTTCCAAAGGGAGTTATTAACTTTGTACCATGCCGCGGCAGCGATGTGAGCAAATATCTCATCTCTGACCCAAGAATGGCTGGTTTCCACTTCACAGGTTCTACATCTGTATTCAGTGGTGTTTGGAATCTTGTTGGTGAAAATATTGCAAAATACAATTCTTATCCTCGTCTTGTTGGTGAAACAGGAGGTAAGGACTTCATTTTTGCTCACCCAACAGCAGATGTTAAGCCTTTGGTAGCTGCTATGGTAAGAGGTGCTTATGAATTCCAGGGACAAAAATGTTCCGCAGCATCCAGAGCTTATATTCCTCAAAGCATTTGGGAAGAAGTTAAAACTTTGGCATTGGAAGAAATATCTAAAATCAAGATGGGCGACCCAAGAGATTTCACAAACTTTATGGCAGCTGTAATTGATGAAGCATCTTTCAAAAAGAACTGCTCCTACATTGATGATGCAAATGCGTCTGCTGATGCTGAAGTTCTTTGTGGCGGATATGACGGCTCTAAGGGATATTTTGTTAAACCTACACTTATCAGAGCTCTCAAGCCTGATTACAAGTCCATGGTAGAAGAGATCTTTGGACCGGTTTTGACAGTATATGTATATGAAGATGACAAGCTGGATGAAACACTTGAACTTTGCGACAAGGCATCTCCATATGGTTTGACAGGTGCAATTTGGGCACAGGACAGAGCTGCTATTATTAAGATGGAAAAAGCTCTTTCCGATACAGCAGGAAACTTCTATATTAATGACAAGCCAACAGGTGCAGTTGTAGGACAACAGCCTTTTGGTGGTGCAAGAGCATCCGGTACAAATGATAAGGCAGGCTCTATGCTTAACCTATACCGTTGGATAAGCCCAAGAACAATAAAAGAAACTTTCTCACCCACAAATGATGTAGCATATCCTTTCATGTGTGAAGAATAATTTATAAATTTATTTATAAACCCTCCTAATTTGTTTAGGAGGGTTTACTGTATAATTATACTAAATTTGTGTATATAAGCAGTGCTATCAACATAATATTTATGATTTTATTAGTAAAAAAAATTACATATAATGCTATATTTGTTAATAAAATATACTAAAAACTTAAAATTAGCTATTATAACTATTTTTTATCATAAAATATTATAT
>JAHHUB010000017.1 GCA_020024175.1 Oscillospiraceae bacterium
GTTTTGGTTAAAACATCAAATAAATCATCCGGAGAACTTCAGGACAGAGTTTTGGAAAGCGGCGAGACAATTTACAATGCAATGGGAAAAATGTGCGAAGAATGGGGCAAAGAAAGTCATGGAAAATATGGCTATTCCGCAGTGGGTGCTGTAGTAGGGGCAACCTATCCAAAACAGCTTTCCGAAATGAGACAGCTTATGCCTCACACATTTATTCTTGTTCCCGGATATGGTGCTCAGGGCGGAACAGCAGAAGATGTAAAGGGTGCATTTGATGAAAGAGGCTTGGGAGCTATTATCAATTCTTCAAGGGGTATACTGACAGCATGGCAAAAGAAAGGTATGGATGGCAAGGATTTTGCTAAAGGTGCAAGAGAAGCAGCTCTTGAAATGAAAGCTGACATCATATCTAAAATACCAAAAATAAAATAATGAAATTATTCGGAGGGTAAAAATGAAAGTTGCGGTAATAGGTTCCAGAAACTGCGGTGATTTAACCGTAGATGATATAATAAATTATATACCGTTAAACTGCTGTGAGATTATTTCAGGAGGAGCCGATGGTGTTGATGCTTTGGCAAAAGCCGCAGCAAAAAAACTGAATGTTACTTATACCGAATTTTTACCCGACTATCCCAAATACGGCAAAAGAGCTCCTATTGTCAGAAATGAACAAATAGTAAAAAATGCATATTATGTTTTGGCTTTTTGGGATTTGGAATCAAAAGGTACAGCTTCAGCAATAGATTTATGTATAAAAAATTATGTACCGTTTAAAATTATACCTATTAAAGAAAAAATTTGTAAAAAACACTAAATAAAATTCAATATGTGTCGATAAATAAAATGAACAGTTATACAGTTGATTTTAACGAATTATAATATGACATAAAATGAGAAAACAGGGGGTACAATTATGAACGGAATTAACGGATTTAGTCCTAGAAGAATAGGCGGTCTTGCCAGTGGTATGAACACTGATGAAATAATCGAAGGCATGATGATGAGGAGCAAGACAAAGCTTAATCAGAAAAATCAATCCAGACAAATACTTAAATGGAGACAGGACGCTTACAGACAAATTATCAGAAGTACTAATGCTTTTGCTAATAAATGGCTTAATAAAACAGACAGCAAGCATAACATAGGCAATGATGCTTTTTGGAAACTTAATGCAGCTTCTACAGACTCAAAAAACTTTAAAGTTGTTGCAAAGAATGGTGCCATGAACGGCAATATTAAAGTTGACTATGTAAAGCAGTTAGCTACAAGTGAAACTCTCAGCAGTAAAAAATTTGAAAATACTTTTATTGGTACAGGAAATCCTCATGCTAATGCAACTGCGGATGAAAAAAATAAATACATGGAAGCTGTAAAATCAGAGCTTGACAGAATGAAGAAAGCAGGTTTGGAACCCTCTGTTACA
This sequence comes from Oscillospiraceae bacterium, assembly GCA_020024175.1. Taxonomy (GTDB): domain Bacteria; phylum Bacillota; class Clostridia; order Oscillospirales; family Ruminococcaceae; genus JAHHUA01. The sequence continues at coordinate 1,427 of JAHHUB010000017.1, forward strand.
GTTGATGTGGACGGCATAAGCAGAACCATTAAATTTGACTTTAAAGATGAGGATTTGGCATCTTGGGATAAATATAACGAGGCGTTGAAAACTCAGCTTAAAGATGGTGTACAGCGTAATTTCGGAAGCAAGGTTACCATTATTGACAGAGGTAATGGAGATTTCGGAATAGCATCAAACAATAAGATTACCATGAAAGGTACACTTCTTCATGATGTGGGAATTGCCAGTGGTGTTACAAACAAACCTGATATATACAGTTCCATTAAAAATGTAAGAGGACAGTTCGGAAATATAGCAGGCGGTGAATTTTCATTTAAGATTAATGGAACAGAATTCCATTTCAGTGAAAATGACTCAATCAACAGAATTATGAACACTGTAAACAGCAGTAACTGTGGTGTAAAAATGTCTTTTTCCGAGTACAGCAATACTTTCAAAATAACTGCTACTCAAGAAGGTGCAATAAAGGGAATTGATATAGAACAGACTTCCGGTAATTTGCTCACTGAACTTTTCGGTGTAGAATCAGGCAGCAGTTTATCATCTAAGAGTATTTTGGGCGGAGTTAAAGCTGAAAAAGCTTTTGACTTTGAAGAACTTAAGAAGAATATTGCTTCACCTTTTACAATTACAATGACTGATGCTTCAGGTAAAAAGATAAGCAAAGTTATTCAAATTCCAACTCGTGATTCAAAGGGTAACAAACTTGATTACTCAAAATATACAGAAGATCAGATAATAAACCTTTTGGATACTGAAATAAACAAGACTTTTGACAGCAAAAAGTTTAATGTTACTGTTAAAGGTGGCAAATTGGAAATCAGCCACAGAGATGGTGCTTTGTTGGAAATAGGTGGTTACAACGGCGACAACAAAATGCTTGGCATTATGGGATTTAAAGACAATGCTACCAATGCTATCAACGAAACAGCAAAGCTTTCCGATTTGGGATTTACCGCAGGCGATGAAATCACAATTAATAATGGAAATAAAATCACCATTACTGACGGCATGACAATAAAGGATCTTATGGATAAGTCTGGTAATGCTATCACCCTGGAAAACGGCAGACTTAAAATAAAAGCTGACAGTTTGACCGCAAAAGGTGGAGCAGCAGATGTATTTGGATTGGTTAAAAACATGGATGGTGTAGGAGAATATAAGGCAACAAAGGCTGCTGATGTAGACTTTACCGAAAAGCTTTCCACACAGTTCGGAGTTTCCGGAAATGCAAAAGTAAATGTTGGTGGTGTTGAAGTTGATATTAACAGTGATATGACCGTTAAACAAATGGTTGACACTATTAATGCCAAATATGAAAAAACCAACCCTGGTAAAAAAGCCATTAATTTTGATGAATACGGAAATATTAGGTTTAATGTTGCAGCAAAAGATGTATCCGGAGGATTCTTAAACAGTATATTTAAAACTGGTGATATTCCGGAAAATTCAGTTGGCGTTGTAAATACAAGAAATGCTCAAGGTAAAGATGCTATCTTCTCCATTAACGGTGAAGAAATTGTAAAGAGCGGCAATACTATTGACTATGACGGAGTTGAAATTACTTTCAACAACACATTTAATGTTGACGGTAAAGGACCTAGCGAAAATATCACAGTAAGTTCTGATGTAGATGAAGCTGTTAAACAAATCAAAGAGTTTATGGAAGACTACAACAAGCTTATTGATGAAGTTAAAGGTAAACTCAGCGAAAAGCAAAAATACAAGGAATTTCCTCCTCTTACTAATGAACAGAAGAAAGACATGAGCAAAGAGGAAATTGAAAAATGGGAAAAAGAAGCTCAGACAGGTCTTTTGGCAAATGACAATGAACTTACAAAATATTTGCAGGAACTGCGTACCATGATGTATGAAAAAGCTCCAAACGGATTGGCTCTTTTTGATCTTGGTATCACTACAGGAGATTGGAAAGACGGTGGAAAACTTAAATTTGTAGACAAGATAAACGGCAAGACCGGAGAAGAACATTTAAGAGAAATGCTTACCAATAACCCTGACAAGGTTAAGAAGATGTTTACAGATCCTGATAACGGATTGGCAGCAAGACTGGACAGAGTAAATGATGCTGCAATGAATACTTCTACAACTAAGAGAGGTTATATTGCAAATATTGCAGGTATGGAGGGCACATTCAGTGATTCAGATAATATTCTCAGCAAAAAGATCAAAGATCTTGATGAGGAGATAAAGAAGTTTGAAGCATCTATGAAACGTGAAGAGGAAAAATACTGGCAGCAATTTACAAACCTTGAAAAAGTTATTTCCAAGCTTAATGCACAAAGCGCTTCACTGTTTGACCAGATGATGGGATAATAAAAAGTTCCGTTGACAAATTGCCGCACCTTTTATAAAGAGGTGCGGCAATTAGTAATCAGATGTAGAGGTGGGAAATATGTATAATCCTTATCAAAAATATAAAGAACAGTCTCTCACAACATTGACACCTGCAGAACTCATTATTAAATTGTTTGATGAAGCAATAAGACAGGTAAAATTGGCTGTTATAAATATAAATGAAAAAAACTTGGAAGAATCTAATAAAAATATACTAAAAACAGAAGATATTATAACTGCCCTTAAATTGAATTTGGATGAAAAATATCCTATTGCGGAAGATTTAGGGAAAATGTACGACTGTATTTATGACTGTCTTGTTGATGCAAATATCAAAAAAGATGTGGATGCACTGAATGAGATATGTGATATTATAGTGGATTTCAGAGAAACATTTCAGCAGGCAAATAAGCTAGCTAAATCATAAAAATCCACATATTGGAGGAATAAACTGATGACAATGGTATACAGCCAAAAGCTTTTTGATATGGTAATGAATTTACTTGACAGAAAACAAAAGCTTTTAATGGAGTATTATAATATAACTGTTAATGTAGACCGTGATAAATTGGCTGATGAAATAAATGATATAGTTGATAAAAGACAGATGATAATTACCGAACTTGAGGAATGTGAAATAGAATTAACTGCTATTCCAAAAAAGCTTTTTGGAAATGACAGCCATGCTTTGATGACAGTTTTAAAACACAAGGTTCCCCCAGATACAGATTTGCCGCCGATTTTAGCCACCATAAATGAAAAATGTATTATTATACAAAAAATTATGGAAAAAATCAGAGAAGCAGACAAAGATTTGTATCAAAAAGTTCAGCTTGCCAAACAAGATATTATGGATAAAATAGAACAGGTTAAAAATAATAAACAGGTCTTTTATTACAAAAATAAAATCCAAGGTCAGGTTCTTGGAAATATGCTTGATGAAAAAAGATAATCAAAGCGATTGTTTTACTGTAAAAGGTAAAATAATCGCTTTTTTTAATTGAAACTGCAGAAATTAAATAAAAATATTTCTTTTGCTTGCATTTTTGACAAATTAACGATAAAATATATATAATAAAATATAGTTTATATGTAATATTTATTTTGATATAAAGTTGAGAAAGGAGAATGTTGCCGAAAAATGTTTTTTGGCAACTAGGCTTGAAGATATGGCAAAGATAATGGCCATAAGCAATCAAAAGGGCGGGGTAGGAAAAACCAGTACCACTTACGCTCTTGGATGTGGGCTTAAACATCGTGGATACAGAGTTTTGCTTATAGATTTTGACCCTCAGGGTAATTTAAGTTTTTGCGTAGGCGGAGATGTAAAATTAAATGCCAATATTATGGATGTTCTCAGGGGAACAGTAGCTATACAGCATGCAATTCAACACACAAGTGTAGCTGATGCAGTATGTGCAAATATATTACTTTCCGGTGCGGAATTGGAATTTATGAGTACTAACAGAGAATTTTTGCTCAAAAATGCGTTAGAACCAATTTTAGATTATTATGATTACATAATTATTGATACACCGCCTTCCCTAAGCATACTTACAATCAACGCTTTTACCGCAGTTGATTCCATTATAATACCCATTCATTCGGATATTTTCAGTTTGCAGGGAATTGCGGAAATTCAGGAAACTATTGAAAGTGTAAGACAAAGATGTAATCCTAATATTAAAGTAGAAGGAATACTTCTTACAAAATTTAATAAAAGAACTGTTTTTGGAAAACAGGTTTATGAAACGGCTGAACTAATTGCAAAAACAATGGGAACCTGTGTTTTTAAAACACAGATAAGGCCAAATATAGCAATTTCGGAGGCTCAGGCAAGTCAGATGGATTTGATGCAGTATGCTCCTAAAAGTTCTGTGGCATTGGATTATTTGCAGTTTACCGATGAAATAATTGAAAGGGGGATGCATTAGTGGCAAAAAACAAAAAGGACTTTGACAAAGAAGAATTATATAAAAAATTGATGCCTACCAGAGGAATTTCCGATGAATGTTCTCAAAATATTACAGATTTGTTTTCTATGCCGTCAGCACAGGATAATTCAGCAAATAAGGGGAAAAGTATAGTGGCTCAAAAATATGAAGAAGAAGAATTTACTGATGATTATGTGCCAACTGTAAGCTGGATAAATGAGGATTATATGAAAAATCAAAGGGAAGCCAAAGCAGCAGCTACTCAAAGTTCTTATGAAAGCAAAACTGCAATGCAGCCTAAGCCTGCAGATTTGTTCCAGCAGATCTCTCAAATACAACAGGTAAATAAACCTACTCCGTCAAACAATGCATATATGGATAAAATCAGAGAAAATGCCGCTAAAAATAATTTGGATAATGCGGTAAAACAAAACATATATCAAAATTATGATAAAATGTCAAATTTTCAAAGTAAGGTGGGAAAATATATGAGTTATAATCAATCTCCTGTAAAACACAATTTGGAACAATCTCAGGAAAGGTCTAATTTGGTGGTACATAATGCCATGGAAGATCTGGTAGTTATGAAAATCAACAGTATGGTTGAAAAATTTAATTGCTGTATGTGTGAAAAATGTATTAATGATATGGCAGCTATTGTACTTAATCATGTTCCCAGCAAATACATAGTTGCACCCAGAGAACAAATTGAAGTCTTAACAGCTAATTTTGTCAGAAACCCTGATATAGACATCGAAAATGAAGTAATTAAGGCAATTATGACTGTTAAAACTTATCCCAGACATTAAAGTTAAAAGCGAGTGAAAAAAGAGGTTCTGATTATTTAGAACTTCTTTTTTTATGTAATTCTGAAAGAAAAATTGCAAAAATATATCTTATTTAAAAGGTAAAAAACATTATAAAATTAAATTAACGATTATATTGGTACATAAATTTGTATTTTATATAGTATTTTTGGTTCCTTTATATAAATTTTACAAATTTTAATGCAAATTCTCTTTACATAATTGAGGAAAGATGTTAAAATTTAATAGGACATTTGAAGATATAAAAATGTGAAAGGTTAAATTCATCAATTACATCTGAATATCTTTAGATAGAATTTCATTATGCAAAATTTAGGGTATCAGCACTACCCCCTAAAGCTATGCTAGGTGAACATTCAGGGTAACAGCACTACCCCTGCATTGTCCAAAATTATTTTTAAATTTAAAAGGAAGGAAATGATCATCATGGCAATAAAAAGATCAATGAAAACCATGGATGGTAACAACGCAGCCGCTCACGTGTCTTATGCATTTACTGATTTGGCTGCTATCTACCCAATTACACCATCATCCGTTATGGCTGAAGTGACAGATAAGTGGTCTGCAGAAGGTCAGAAAAACATCTTCGGTGAAAAAGTTAAAGTTGTTGAAATGCAGTCAGAAGCAGGTGCAGCCGGAACAGTGCACGGTTCTTTGGCAGCCGGTGCTTTGACTACAACATACACAGCATCACAAGGCTTGCTCCTTATGATTCCAAATATGTACAAAATAGCAGGTGAACTTCTCCCTTGCGTTATTCATGTATCCGCAAGATGTGTAGCTTCACATGCTCTTAACATTTTCGGAGATCACTCTGATATATATGCTTGCCGCCAAACAGGTTTTGCTATGCTTTGCTCCAACTCCGCACAGGAAGTTATGGACCTTGGTGCAGTAGCACACCTTACAGCAATTAAGGGCAAAGTACCTTTCCTCCACTTCTTTGACGGATTCAGAACATCTCATGAAATTCAGAAGATTGAAACATGGGACTACAAGGATTTGGAAGAAATGCTGGATATGGACGCTGTTGATGAATTCAGAAGACATGCTCTTAATCCTGAACATCCTGCACTTCGTGGTACAGCTCAAAACGGAGATATCTTCTTCCAGGCAAGAGAAGCTTGCAACAAGTACTATGATGCAGTTCCTGAACTTACTCAGGAATACATGGACAAAGTTAATGCTAAGATTGGTACAGACTACAAACTCTTCAACTACTATGGTGCAGCTGATGCTGAACACATAATCGTTGCTATGGGTTCTGTTTGTGAAACAATCGAAGAAACCATTGACTATCTTAACGCTAACGGCGGTAAATACGGTCTTGTTAAAGTCAGACTCTACAGACCTTTCTCCGCTAAACATCTTATCAATGCAATTCCTGCAACTGTTAAGACAATTTCTGTTTTGGACAGAACTAAAGAACCTGGCTCCTTGGGTGAACCACTCTACCTCGACGTTGTTCTTGCTCTTAAAGACAGCCAGTTCACAAATATTCCTGTTTACTCCGGAAGATATGGCCTCGGTTCCAAGGATACAACTCCTGCGGACATCGCTGCTATCTACGAAAACGCTAAGAATTCAGCTCCTAAGAAGAGATTTACAATCGGCATTGTAGATGATGTTACAAACCTCTCTCTTGACAGAGTTAATATCGCTGATACAACTCCTGCCGGAACAATCAGCTGTAAGTTCTGGGGTCTTGGTTCAGACGGTACAGTAGGAGCTAACAAGAACTCTATTAAGATTATTGGCGACCACACAGACAAATATGCTCAGGCTTACTTTGCATACGACTCCAAAAAGTCCGGTGGTATCACTGTTTCTCATTTGAGATTTGGTGATAAGCCAATTAAGTCCACATACCTTATCAACAAGGCTGACTTCGTTGCTTGTCATAACCCATCTTATGTTGGCAAATACGATATGGTTTCCGATATTAAGAAGGGCGGCTCTTTCCTCCTTAACTGCGGTTGGGATATGGACGAAATCGAAAAGAGATTCCCTGCAGAAATGAAGCGTTACATTGCTGAAAATGATATTAATCTCTACACAATCGATGGTATCAGCATTGGTAAGGAAATCGGCCTCGGAAACAGAATTAACACAATTCTTCAAGCTGCTTTCTTCAGCATTTCCAAGGTAATTCCTGAAGATGAAGCAATTAAATACATGAAAGACGCTGCTACTAAGTCTTATGGCAAGAAAGGTGAAGCAGTAGTTAAGATGAACCACGACGCTATCGAAAGAGGTGCTAAGAGCTACAAGAAGATTGAAGTTCCTGCATCTTGGAAGAACGCTGAAGGCCACTCCGAACTTCCAAAGGCAACAGGCGACAGAAAAGAACTTGTTGACTATGTTAACAACATTCTTATCCCTGTTAATGCTCAAAAGGGCGACGATCTCCCTGTTTCTGCATTTGAAGATTATGTAATTGGTGAATTCCCAACAGGTGCAGCAGCTTACGAAAAACGTGGTATAGCTGTAGATGTTCCATCATGGGATCCTGAAAAGTGCTTGCAGTGTAACATTTGTTCTTATGTTTGTCCTCATGCCTGCATAAGACCTATTGCTTTGACAGAAGATGAAGCAAAGAATCTTCCTGCTGAACAAAAGACTATTGATATGAAGCAAATGCCAGGATATAAGTTTGCTATGACAATTTCCGCTTTGGACTGCACAGGTTGTGGTTCCTGCGTAAATGTATGTCCTGAAGTTAAGGGCGTTAAGGCTCTCAGCATGGCTCCTCTCGATACACAACTCGATTCTCAGAAGGGATTTGACTACTGCACAAAAGTTGAACCTCATACTGAAGTTATTGAAAAATTCAAGGATACAACAGTTAAGGGCAGCCAGTTCAAGCAGCCATTGCTCGAATTCTCAGGTGCTTGTGCAGGCTGTGGTGAAACTCCTTATGCTAAGCTCCTTACACAAGTAGCCGGCGACAGAATGTACATTGCTAACGCAACAGGATGTTCCTCTATTTGGGGTGGTTCCGCACCTTCAACTCCTTACACAGTTAACCATGAAGGACATGGTCCAGCTTGGGCAAACTCCCTCTTTGAAGATAACGCTGAATACGGATACGGTATGTATCTTGCTCAGAACACACTCAGAAACAGACTCATTGCTAAGGTTGAAGCTTTGGCTGCTGAAACAACAAACGATGAATTTAAAGCAGTTTGCAATAAATATCTGGAAACAGCAGCAGACGGTCATGCTAATGGTGAACCTACAAAGGCTCTTATTGCAGCTCTTGAAAACTGTGGATGTGATAAGGCTAAGGAAATCCTCAAAGATAAGGAATTCCTTGCTAAGAAATCCGTATGGATTCTCGGTGGAGATGGCTGGGCATTCGATATTGGTTTCGGTGGTCTTGACCATGTTATTGCTTCCGGTGAAGATGTAAACATTCTTGTATTCAACACAGAAGTTTACTCCAACACAGGTGGACAGTCCTCTAAGGCTACACCTACAGGTGCAGTTGCTCAATTTGCTGCAGCAGGTAAGGAAATTAAGCAAAAAGATTTGGCTGAAATAGCTATGAGCTACGGTTATGTTTATGTTGCTCAGGTTGCTATGGGTGCTGACTACAACCAGTGTATCAGAGCATTTGTTGAAGCTGAAAGCTACCACGGTCCATCTCTTATTATTGCTTACGCTCCATGTATTAACCATGGTACAAAGGGCGGTATGGGAATTTCCCAAACAACAATGAAGAAGGCTGTAGAAGCTGGTTACTGGCATACATTCAGATTTGACCCACGCCTTAAAGCTGAAGGTAAGAATCCATTTATGCTCGATTCCAAGGCTCCTAAGTCCGATTACCAAGACTTCATCAAGAATGAAGTTCGTTACAGTTCACTTACAAGAAGTTTCCCTGAAAGAGCTGAAAAACTCTTTGTTGCTGCTCAGGAAGCTGCAACAGAAAAGTATGACAGGCTTGTTAAAAAGGCAAAACCATACGACGCTGAATAATCGGAAAATTCCGTTTAAAAATACACTCCATGCTAAAGCATGGGGTGTATTTTTTATGTATAAATTTAAAATTAGTGAATTAATAAGTTATTTAACAAAATAATATTAATTTAATTATAATAAATAAATATTAGGGTGTTATCATTGACTTTTAGGAGAATTTATCATATAATAAACTGTATGAATACTGAATTTTATCATTAATATTATGACTTATCAGATATAAAAAGATAAAATTCCATAAAATAAATATTGGAGGATTGCACATGAAGAAAGTGGGGAAATCCGTATTTTTTATAGTTGCTTTGCTTATAGTGCTTGTTACAACATTGGCATTTACCGGCATAAGCACTGAGTACGGAGATGTTACAACTACTTATGTTAGAGGAGCAGGCGACATTCGTTGGGGTACAGATATTCGCGGAGGCGTTGATGTTACATTTTGTCCACCGGATGAGTACGATGCTGCCGATAATGAAATGAGACAAGAAGAATCAATTATTAAAATGCGTTTGGTAAACCTTGGTATTACTGACTATGAGGTTTACACAGACTTCAACAAGGACAGAATTATTGTTCGTTTCCCTTGGAAGTCAGAAGAAAAGAATTTTGACCCTCAGGCTGCCATTGCAGAACTTGGTGAAACTGCCAGTCTTACATTCCGCCAAGGTGCTGAAAGAGATCCTGAAACAGGAGCTCCTGCAGGTGAAACTTTGGAAAATGTTTTGGTTAATGGTTCAGATGTAGAAGAAGCTTACGCTTCTGTAGACCCTGAAAAAAACAGATACCTTGTATCTCTTAAATTTACCGAAGAAGGAAGAGAAAAATTCGCTAAGGCTACTGAGATTTGTCTTAATAAGCAAATGTCAATTTGGATGGATGATAAAATGCTTTCCGCTCCTGTAGTACGAGCTCATATTAAAGAAGGTCAAGCTACGATTGAAGGAAACTTCACTCCTGAAGAGGCTGCAGCTTTGGCTGAAAAAATTAATGCAGGTGCATTGCCATTTAAACTTCAGACAGAAAATTATAACACTTTGTCCCCTACACTTGGTATGGGTGCTAAAGATGCCATGGTTAAAGCCGGCGTTATTGCTTTTATTTTGATTTCACTGTTTATCATTATTATGTACAGACTTCCCGGAGCAGTTGCATCTATTGCACTTTTGGGACAAGTTGGCTTAATGATTGCTTCCATTACAGGATTCTTCCCTGCATTTAGAAGTTTTACATTGACACTTCCAGGTATTGCAGGTATTATTCTTGCTATAGGTTTTGGTGTTGACGCAAATATCATCACAGCAGAACGTATTAAGGAAGAACTCAAAGCAGGCAAGTCAGTTGAAAATGCTATTAATTCAGGTTTCAGCAGAGCATTTACAGCTATTTTTGATGGTAATGTAACAGTTGTATTTGTAGCTATTATTCTTATGGGTGCATTTGGTCCTACAAACAGTATGTTTGCTAAGATTCTTTCACCTGTGTTCACATGGTTTGGTCCTGCGACAGCCGGTGCTATTTACTCATTCGGATTTACACTTTTGGTAGGTGTTATTTTGAACTTGGTAATGGGTGTACTCTGTTCCAGACTTATGCTCACATCACTTGCTAAATTTAAATGCTGCCAAAATCCAGCTTTATACGGAGGTGCTAAAAATGAAAACTTATAATTTCGTAGGTCATAAAAAGATTTATTTTAGTATTTCCATATTGATTTTGATTGCCTGCATTGTTTGTGCATCAATTTTTGGAATTAAATTGGATATTCAGTTTAAAGGTGGTTCCATTATCACTTATAATTATGAAGGTACAATAAGTCAAAATGAATTTAAATCTGAAGTAGAAAATATTTTGGGCGAAAAAGTATCTGTTCAAAAGACTAAAAATGCTATTACAGGTTCCGATAACTTTGTAGTTTCTCTTGCAGCTGCAAAGGGTATTGATTCTGAAAAACAAATAGAACTTACAGATAAAATTGAAAGCAAATACGCAGAAAACAAATTGGAAACTCTCTCTATTAACATTGTAGACCCTACAATCGGTAAGGAATTTCTTTATAAATGTATTGTAGCTGTTGCTTTTGCAGCACTACTTATGATTATCTATGTTGGATTTAGATTTAAATCCATTGGCGGTGTTTCTGCAGGTGTAATGGCAGTTATTGCTTTGCTCCATGATATTATGGTAGTTTTTGCAACATTTGTTATTTTGAGAATACCACTCAATGACAGTTTTATAGCAGTTGTTTTGACAATTCTTGGTTACTCACTTAATGATACAATCGTTATTTATGACCGTGTTCGTGAAAACAAGAAAATTTATGGAAATCACTACACAATCGGCGAACTTGTAAACATGAGTATTTCCCAGTGTTTAACTCGTTCTATTGCAACTACTGTAACAACAGTTATGGCAATGGTTGTAGTATGCGTAATGGCTTCCATTTACAATGTAAATTCTATCTTGACATTTGCATTCCCAATGATTATTGGTATGCTTTCAGGTGTTTATTCATCTATATGTATTGCAGGTCCATTGTGGGTTATGTGGCAGGAAAGAGAAAAGAAATAGTTCTAAAAACAAAAATACCTCCTCTGAAAAAATCAGAGGAGGTTTTTACTATTTAAAATGAGCAATTTTCACATTAAAAAAGCTGTAAAACCTAAATAGAATTTTTACAGCTTTTACTTTTTTATACTGTGTAAAATATGCTTTCCCAGGCAGGAATATAATGGTTATGTCTTATATAAAGTTTATAATCGCTGTTAAGGCTTAAAATCAGCTTTGGGAGAGCAAATAAATCTTCATTGCGATGATAAGCTGCCACTCCCAATGCCGGTTTAAAACGGATTATGGTATCTTTACAGCCCATAATTGTTTCATATTCTGCACCTTCCACATCCATTTTTATATAGTGAGCCACAGCACCGTTTAAAATATTGTCAACAGAGTTTACAGGGATTTCAATGTGTTTTCCCTCAATGCCCAAAGCAGAATTTCGTCCTGCTTTGTTGTTGAAAGAAAGATTTGTTTCATAACTGTAGGAACCAATGTTATAAATTTCCACATTGTTGTACTTTTCTGTGTTTACCCTAAGTTTGCGAAAGTTTTTTGGGTCAGGTTCAAAAGCTATAATTTTTTTAGGAGTGATGTTGTGAGAAAGGATTTCTTCAATGGTGTCGCCATCATATGCACCTAAGTCTACATAGGTCATGTCATCTTTTAAAGGCAGAAGTTCGGTGTAGTCCTGATTGCGGGTAGTGGATATATTTTTTAGATAATCTATTTTTCCGCTTACTTTGAAGTTTAAGAGATTTGTAAAGACATTTTTAGAGTAGTTATCAGCTAATTTATTATACACAAAGTCAAAATCGCTTTCATTTTCCTTAATGTATTCTATTGTAAAGAGTCCATCTCCGAAAACCGGTACATCGGGGGCGTAAAGTTCATGTTTTTTTGCTATGGAATAAATTTTAGTCATGAGTTCCGATTCAAATGCGGCAAATGCCAAAAGAATAATAAAATCACTGTATTCTTCTTCCAGTTTGGTCAAAGTTTTAACTTCATACCCCAAAAAAGAGTGTCCTCGTACATGGTCATCGCTGGCGAAAATTTCCGAAATTTTAATACCGTAATAATCACAGACTTTCATGATTTTAACAGCACCGTCTCCCATACCATAAATGACAATGGGTTTATTGGCTTTTTGCAGTTTGCTCCATAAATTTTCTGTTTCTGATAAAAGCTGTATCATAAAAACCACCTATTTGTTTAAAAGCCAAACTACTTCGGATTCATGGCGTTTTGGTCTTTCCATTAAATCTTCTATTGCCTGATCCATGGATTTGTTTTCATAAAGGATTTTGTAAACTTGTGTGATTATAGGCATTTCTACATTGTATTTTTGACATAGTTCATAGGCACTTTTTGTATTTTTGTAGCCTTCCACTGTCATTCCTATTTGTTTTATAGCTTCTGCCGGAGGAACACCCTGACCTATCAGCATACCTGCTCGTTTATTTCTTGAGTGATTGCTGGTGCAGGTAACAATAAGATCTCCGATGCCTGAAAGTCCGGCAAAGGTTTCGCTTTTGGCACCGCATTTTATTCCAAGTCGGGCTATCTCGGTAATTCCCCGTGTCATAAGTGCGGCTTTTGTATTATCGCCCAGTTGTTTTCCTTCAATAGCTCCTGCGGAAACAGCTATTACATTCTTTAAAGCTCCCCCAAGTTCCACACCGATAACATCATCGCTGACATAAATTCTCAATGTGGAAGAAGAAAGGCAGTCCTGAATATACTCAGCCACTTCACGTTCATAAGATGCAGCAACTATGGCGCTGGGAATATCGGCAGCCAATTCCTCAGCATGGGTTGGACCTGATAAAACTACATATTTGTTATGAAGTTCTTCTGAAATAACCTGTGACATACGTTTGAGGGTATCTTCTTCAAAACCTTTGGCAACACACACTACTGTAGATTCGGGGTTTATTATGTCTTTGATTTGCTGACATACTTTTCTCATAGAATGAGAAGGGCACGCCAATATAACTATATCGCTTTGAGGTAATTTGTCAAAATCGGAAGTGATATTGATTTTTTCGGGAATTTGAATTTTGGGTAGCAATTCACAGCGGTGAGATTCCCTCATTTTTTTGGTTTTTTCCGGATTTCTTCCATAAAGAGTTACTTCATGTTTTTTTGAAAACAGCACAGCAAGTGATACTCCAAAACTTCCTGCACCTAAAATGAAAATGTTGTTCATATTTGCATCTCCTTTATTTGTTGGAATTTGTGCCAAATTTTCTCTCAGTTCCGTTTAAAAGGCGTTTAATGTTTTCATGATGTGCAATAACAGGCAGAGTTATAAGTACAATTCCCATAATAACTTCTGTGTAGTCAGTACCTCCTGTGAGTTTAAGCTGTATAAATGTGAAAAGAGGATAGGACATCATACCTAATATGGAGGCTAAAGAAACAATTTTAACTATGAATGCCATGGGCACATAAATGGCAAAAAGAAAAATAAAAACTACAGGGTTTAAAAGCAAAACACTTCCAAAAGCGGTAAGCACACCTTTTCCGCCTTTAAATCCGAAATAAATGGGATAAAGATGGCCAAGAAGTGCAGGAAAAAGTCCAAAGTAAACAGGGTCAAAATTATCAATTCCCAAAAACTGTTTAAAAATAAATCTTGCCATAACTCCGCAGATTATACCTTTTGAAAAATCAAATACCGCAGTTAAAGCAGCGGGAAGTTTGCCGTAAACACGGAGCATATTTGTCATACCTGCATTGCCGCTGCCATGTTTTCGGACATCATCTTTTTTAAATGTTCTTGAAAACAAAACAGCAAAGTTAATACTGCCTATTAAATAAGATATTACAGCCACAATAATGGCTCCTATTAAAACATTAGGTTCTTTGAGCATTTCTAAATTCATAATTATAATCTCCCATATTTTTTAAAATTTAATTTACCATTCTATATTATCAGTTTTTTTATAATACTGCAACCGCCTTTTGACAAAAGAAAATTTTTTTGTATGGTAATTTAAAATAACTGATGTTAATTAAGGAAAACTATGTAAAAATACGGATATACATTAAAT
>JAHHUB010000170.1 GCA_020024175.1 Oscillospiraceae bacterium
AGCAATTTTAATGAAATTGTAGATAAAATAAAAAAAGATACCAAAGCATTGGACAGTATTTTTCAGCAGCAATCATTGCTTACGGTAAATGCGTCTGTAGAAGCTGCCAGAGCAGGACAGGTAGGTTCAGGATTTGCCATAGTAGCTCAGGAACTTGGTAAATTCTCTGAATTATCAACAAAAATATATAAAGATATTGAAGAACACAGCAATGATATTTCTAAAGCCTTGGAAAAAATGAATAACTGTCTGTAAAAAGTTATCAAAAAACAACTTTAATATAATAAATAAAGAGGAAGGACATTATTAAATCCTTCCTCTTTATTTATTATATATTATTTGTCTTTTTTGCCTACTTCTCTCATTCTGGCAAGACTGTTTTCAACGGCACTCATAACTGTTGCACGGAAATTTCCGTTTTCCAATGCTCTTACACCTGCAATAGTTCCTCCACCTGGTGTACATACATTGTCTTTAAGAATTTCAGGGTGAATACGCTTATCCAAAACCATTTTACCTGTTCCAATGAGAACCTGAGCTGCTAATTCAACAGACATTTCTCTTGGAAGTCCCATCTGAACTCCCCCATCAGCAAGAGCCTGAATAAACATACCTGCATATGCAGGACCACATCCGCTTACACTGGTAAGTGGGTCAATAAGATCTTCTGAAAGAATAAATGCCAAACCTATTGAGTTAAACATTTCTCTTGCCAATTCACCATGACAGGTTTTAGCATTTTTACCCAATGCAAGTCCTGCTACACCTTCATTTACAAGCATAGGTGTGTTTGGCATAACTCTGATTACAGGAGCTGTTTTTATGTAACTTTCCAAATAAGAAAGTGCGACACCACCCATAATTGACATAATCAAAATATTTCTTTCATCCATTTTTGATGCTACACATTTAAGAAGTTCATCTGAACTTTTTGGATGAGTTGCAATAATAGCTATATCTACCTCATCCAAAACTTTAATGCTTCCACTGTTTGGTACATCAACAGTATTCTTTAAAACATTAACTCCATATTCTTTTTGCAAATAGTCAAGTCTGTCATCAAGTACATCTGTAACATAAACTTGTTCCGGTTTAACTAATTTAGAAGTAATCATACCTGAGAAGATAGCTTCTGCCATTCTTCCGCCACCAAGAAATCCAATTTTCTTATCCCCAATTAAACTCATTTTATATTCTCCTTTTTTAAAAAAATTCATTATTTGTCAGTTTTTTTGCATTTTTATTATTATAGCTGAAAATTTTGCTATTGTAAACCCCTAAAAGTTATTTTTTTAACTAAATAACAATTTTTTGTGAAAATGAATATAAGTGCAATTTTGGTTAAAAATAAAATCGAGATAAAAATTACTCTCAAACTATAATTTTAGGAGGATTTTATTATTATGACAAAACTCAAATGTAATATTTGTGATTGTGCCAGCAATAAAAATAATCTGTGCTGTAGACCATATATTGATGTAGGTGGTACAAATGCCTGCTCATGTTGTGAAACTTCATGTGATTCATATATTCAAAAAACAGGAAATGCTACAAATAGCTCTGATTTTTCTTCACCTAATTCCACATTGGAAATTAACTGCAAAGCAAAAAACTGTATTCATAACCAAAGTGGTAAATGCAATGCTGGTCTTGTAAATATCGAAAACGGGTCAAATGGTGTGGAATGTTCTTCCTTTGAAGAAAAAGGCTGCTGAGGAAATTAAATATATATTAAGCAGTTGCTTAAAAAAAGGCAGGGACAGATTTTTCGTCTGTCTCCGCCTATTATTTTATTCTAGAAACTTTCTATATCAGAAGGTTTTAATGCTTTTAATACTTCAACTACCAGTGAAACGGTACCTTCGTAATCATCTATAGCACAATATCCGTGATGACTGTGAGCATATCTTGTGGGAACTCCCAAAACAATACATGGGATTCCTTCCCCTTCTCTATGGATAATTCCCCCATTAGTTCCGCCTCCGCTGCGTACAGCTCTTTGAGTTTTAATTCCGTTTACCTTAGCTACATCCTGAGTAAATTTATTAAATCTGGGATTATTAATCATACTTCTGTCAAAATATCTGACCTGTACACCTCCGTGCATTATTGCCTGAGCTTTATCTTTTCCCATAAATGTATCATCAGAAGGTGTGCCTTCCAAAACTATTGCAACATCAGGATTGACTTTCTTAACAGCAGAAATAACTCCTCTTTCCCCTATTTCTTCCTGAGAAGTAAATGTACCTACTACATCTACATCCAAATCCATATCTTTAATGGCTTTCATAACTTCTACAACAGCGGAACAAGCAATTCTGTCATCCAATGCTTTAGTCATAACCACACCGTTTTTCTCATTGTATGCAAATCCCACATCAGGAACACATGGGGCACCTACACTGATTTTAAAATCATTTTCCAATTCTTCTTTAGAAGCAGCACCTACATCTAATATTAAATCCGAAATTGAAAGTTTTTTATTTCTTTCTTCATCTGACATAAAATGAGGTGGCTTTGCAGCTACAATACCTGTTATATATTCACCGTCATCATTTAAAATTCTGAATTTACATGAAGGCAGAGAAGAAACTACCCAGCCACCCAAAGGCAAAAATGACAATGTACCATTGCTGTTTATATGTTGTACTATAAGGCCCAGTTCATCACTGTGAGCATCAACCATTACAACAGGTCTGTTTCCTTTGTTTCTGCGATTATTTATATAAAGATTTCTGATGTGATTTTCTTCAACATCAGCAAAATCTTTGGTGTATTTTTTTCCTATTTCCACTACTTCATCTTCAAAACCTGATACACCATTGGCGCAGCATAATTCCTCAATAAGTTTAAGGGAATATTTTCTGTCAAAATTCATAATTGTACCTCCTGCAAATTCCGCTGTGTAAAAATCAGCAGAATTTAAAAACTTGTTAGATTACTAATATAAAAATTAAGCCCAGTTGCCGTTTTGGAAAATAACAGTTTCTTTTCCGTCTTTTTCTATACCGATAATTTTCATATCATCTGTACCAAACATGAAATCCACATGGGTCGCAGATACATTAAGACCTCTTTTTCCCAAATCTTCCTTGGACATATTTTCTGCACCTGCAACACATTCGTTAAATCCTCTGCCGATTGCCAGGTGGCAAGCTGCATTTTCATCAAACAATGTGTTGTAGAAAAGAATACCCATTTCTGAAATAGGAGATTTAACAGGAACTAATGCCACTTCACCCAGTCTGTGAGAGCCTTCATCGGTTTCAACCAGTTCTTTCAGTGTTTCATAGCCTTTTTCAGCGGAAAAATCTATAATTTTGCCGTCTTTAAATGTAAATTCAAAACCTTCAATCATTGTGCCCTGATAGCAAAGCGGTTTAGAAGACACAACTCTGCCATCTGCACGGTTTTTATTGGGACTGATAAAAATTTCTTCAGTAGGCATATTTGGGAAATAATATACACCATCCGGAGTTTTATCTCCGCCTCCTGCCCATTTGTGATTTTCTATCATTCCGATTGTGATATTTGTTCCGTTTGCACTTTCAAAATGAAGTCTGTCAAATTGTTTTTTATTTAGCATGGATATTTTTTCTTCAAAAGTTTTTCTGTGTTCATCCCAGGCTTTAATCGGATCAGGAGTATCAATTCTGACAGCATTGCAGATAGCTTTCCAAAGGCTTTCAATAGCTTTTTCCTCTGACATATCTGGGAAAATCTTTTTTGCCCACTTTGGAGAAGGAGTAGCTA
>JAHHUB010000171.1 GCA_020024175.1 Oscillospiraceae bacterium
CTGTAAATAAGATTTACACAGTTATATTTTATGAATTTACCCTGTTTTATAAGAGAAATTATTTCACCTTTTTTAGCCCATTTTACATCTTTTACTTCTTCTTCCTGAATATGAAGTTTTGTTATATCTACATCATAGTTGGTAATTATAAAATAATCATCAAATCCCAGTTCAAAATTTACGGTAAAATAAGGTCTTTCATGACTAAAATCAATATCAAGTCCTAATTCCTCCATTGTTTCTCTGTGAATTGCCTCACATGGTGTTTCCCCTGACGAAACTGCTCCCGCTACAGAAAAATCCCACAAATCCGGCATTGATTTTTTAGTTGGCTGACGCTGCTGAATGAGCATTTCTCCTTTGGAATTAAATATGCACAAATGTACCACGGATTTAAAGTATCCTCTTGGAACAGGTTCACCTCTTACTATTGTTTTTCCTGTTTTTATTCTGTCTTTATCATATAAATCTATTATTTCCATTTTTACATCCTCGTTTTGTCGTTATTTTTTCAGTTTCTTTTTAAGTTTTCTGAGTTTTTTATTAACTATAACGCCCAAATCTACAATGTTCTTCATAGGTTTGTTGTATATATAATTAAATTCACCTGCGTATTCTTCCAATGTTCCGTTAAATCCTTTTTTAAATCTGTACAGTCCATAGATGGGGCGGCTTGTATCTGTAATATTTCCTGAAACCCCCTGAAAATCATAAACATAACATCCTGTTTCTATTGCCCATTTTATCATTTCCCACTGCATTAGATAGTTAGGCATGACATTTCTGTGAGCATTGTCTGATGCTCCATAAACATAACAGCATTTACCTCCGTAATTGGTGGTAATAGCTCCCGAAACAGGCTTTCCTTCATAAAATCCCATATAAAGTCGTACATGGTCTCCGAGAGCATCAAGCATTCTTTCAAAATAATCCTTATCCCTGGTGATAAATCCATCTCTTTCTCCTGTAACTCTCATTATTTTGATAAAGTCATCAAGATATTCTTTACCACAAACTTTTATTTCCACACCATGTTTTAATGCCACACGAACATTATATCTGCATTTTTGGTTTATATGTGCAAATATTTCATCTTCGGTTCTATTGTTGAGATAGAGTTTATAGTTAAATCTTGCCTGAATAGTTTCAAAACCATCAGGTCCCGCAAAAAGTTCAAAACCCATTTTTTCAGCTATTTTTTTAAATTCTTCATCATCTGCCAAAACATCAGGATCCATTTTAAACATATAGGATTTATATTTTTTTGCTAAAAAATCCGCTCCGCTTTTCAGGTCAGCAAGAACTTTTTCGTCATGTCTGTCGCAGACAGGACCACGGGGAGCATAAAGAAAAGTGCATCCAAAAACAGGTACTGTTTGAATGAGTATATGCATTCCCCCCACTATATCTCCCTGTTCATTTCTTGACACTATTACTTCTTGACGCCAATTATTTTTTACTTTATGCCAGTCGGTACACTGCATAAATTCACTGCACTTATGATTTTCAACAAATTTGTTGTATTCTTCATATTGTTGAGGACTTAAAATTTCCACTGAATAACCCCTTTCTGATTTTTCTTTTCGATAATACCGATGTTTCTTTTTATGACTTTTTCTCCTCGGTATTCATAAGCTTTGCCAGTAATTTTGGAAACATTTTCTTCCGTTATTTTTTCGTGAATATTTTCATACATTTCCTTAATAGGAGATAAAATCGGGTTTTTATTGTATGGACAGGCATCATTGCATATATCACAGCCCCAAACCATTTTTCCGTCTTCTATCTGTGCTGTTTCCCAATCTGTCAGTTCTTTTTTCTTTTGTGTAATAAAAGAACGGCAAATTTCTTTTCTGAATCCATTTTCGCTAAGAGCTTTTGTGGGGCAGGCATTTAGACATTTTTTGCAGTTAAGGCAGAGATTTTTCTTTATTTTTAAGTTTTCCTCCAAAAAAACGGCATCGGTAATTATTTCACCTATAAATGTATATGTGCCGTATTTTTCATTTATTAGCTGATTATTAAGTCCCACTGAACCCAATCCCGCCAAAACAGCGGCATTAACTTCTCTTATGGGAGAAGAATCAATAAAAGCTTCAAAATGATATTTTAGATAATCCCGCCTTAAATTTTCAGTTACTGATTTTAATATATCCCCTGCCACTTTGTGATAATCACTGCCCAGTGCATAACGAGAAATATTTCTCTCCTCATAGCCGCCTACATAGTAGGGGAAAAGGCATAATATTACAGTTTGTGAATTTTCGGGAATACGATTTTTTGACCTGCACTCCAAAAGTGGCAAAACATCTGCAAATTTACAGATTCCCACATATTCTATGGAATACACTGCAAAATATTTTTTTATTTCCCTTAAATTCATTATAACACCTTTTCTGCAAGAGCTTAAATTAAATATTGTTTGGTTTTTATATAAATAAAAACACCGTTACTTTATAGTATAACTTTTTATAGTGCAAAAGTCCATAACTAATGTTATACTTATGTAAAATAGTTTTGAATTTTTTTGAAAGGAATGATTATTATATGGCAACTCCCATTATGGATGCTGTTAATAAATATATAAACAGAAATACTGTCAGAATGCATATGCCGGGACATAAGGGAAATTTAAAAGGTATATTTTCGGAAATAGCAAGTTATGATTTAACCGAAGTTACAGGTGTGGACAGCCTATATGAATGTGATAGCTGTATACTTGACTGTGAAAAAGAATATTCCAAAATTTACGGCACCAAGCGAAGTATTATTTCCGCATCAGGCAGTACCCTTTGTATTCAAACCATGCTGGCACTGGTTTCGGAAAAAGGAGGAAAAATAGCTGCTGGAAGAAATATTCATATTTCCGCAGTCAATGCTATGGGACTTTTGGGGTTGGAGCCTGTTTGGATATATCCCGAACAAAAAAGCGGTACCGGAATACCCGGAATTATTTCCCCCCATGCCGTAAAAAAAGTTTTGGAAGAAAACCATGATATTGTTGCTGTTTACATCACAACACCGGACTATTTTGGAGTATTAAGCGATGTTAAGACCATTAGTGAAATTTGTAAATCCTTTAATGTGCCATTGCTTATTGACAATGCTCATGGTGCAGGACTTAAATTTCTGCCCAAATCACTTCATCCAATGGATTTGGGTGCTGATATGTGCTGTGATTCACTTCACAAAACCATGCCTGTATTTACGGGAGGTGCTATTCTTCACATAAACAACGAAAAATTTGCGGAAAATGCCAAAAATGCCATGAGCCTTTTCGGAACCACCAGTCCCAGTTATTTGATTATGGAAACCATTGATATGGCTTTAGATTATATTAAAAGCGGAAAAGCATCTGAAGATTTTATGTTTATAAAAAAATGGACAGAGGATATGAAAAATCTAGCCATACAGCATGGCTTTGAGGTTCCCACAGGAATTTCAGACCCTGCTAAATTTGCTTTTTGTTTCGGAAAAAAAGGTTATACAAAAGAAAAATTCTATGACCTTCTCACAAAATACAATATAGAACCTGAATATATGTCGGAAAATTACTGTGTATTCATGCCAACAGGATTTAACACAGCCTCAGATTTTGAACAAGTAAAAAAACTTATTGAAGAAACTCCCCTTTTGGGTGAGGAAATTCCTGTAAAAATATTCTATGAAAAACCTGAACAGGCACTACCACTGAGAAAAGCTCTGCTTTCCCCTAAAATAACTATTCCCAC
>JAHHUB010000172.1 GCA_020024175.1 Oscillospiraceae bacterium
CTATAAAATCCTCTTTTTCGCCTTTGTAATGTTCTAATAATTTTAAAACCTGCTGATTAACAACAACTGATTTTATATCTAAATTGAATTTTTCTTTTTCATTTTTGATTTTATTTGATATTTTATTTTTTAGAATTTCCAAATCCGCATTAATATTGTTTCCTGAGGTTTTATTCATTTTAATAAGTTCTTTAATTTGAATATTCAGATTTTCTGCCATAGATTCCAAAGAAGATATATTTACACATTTATTTGTTAATTGGTCTATCATAGCAATAATCATGGCATAATTGCTATTGAAATTTGTGTTTTTCATAACTGTCAGCATTTCCGAAGAATCTTTGCAGGCCAAAATTTTATTTATTTCAGTGAAGTTTTTATAGTAAATACAGAACTCTTCCGCACATTGTTCATGGTGCAAATATTGATAAATCAAACTACTGTCAACTGACAAATTTAAATCTTTGTAGATTTTTATAATATCTGACAGATCTTCCCAACCACGAGGAGTAATGTATTTCTTTGTATCTATATCTTCTTCAATTACATAGAAGAAATGCTGTCTGTTTTCAAGAAATGAGATAATTTCCGGGATAATTTGTTTTTTATATGCATATTCCTTCCATGCCGAAAAACTAGGAGTAATTTCCATTATTTTAAGACGGTCAGAAGTGGCTATATCAAATTCCTTTGCAGAACTATTGTAATCCATTGGATTTCCAGCAGTTACAATTACCCAACCTTCCGGTATTTGATGTTTTCCGAAAACTTTATATTGTAAAAACTGGAGCATGGCAGGAGACAGAGTTTCAGAAACACAGTTTATTTCATCTAAAAATAAAAGTCCCTCTTTTATGCCGCTTTTTTCAATACTTTCGTAAACAGAGGAAATAATTTCACTCATGGTATAGTCGGAAAAACTGTATTCTTTTCCCTCAAAACTTTTGGTTTTTATAACAGGCAGACCGATGGCACTTTGTCTGGTATGATGTGTCATTGAATAAGCTACAAGGTTAATACCAAGTTCATTTGCCACCTGTGCCATTATAGCAGTTTTTCCTATTCCGGGAGCTCCTAAGAGAAAAACAGGTCTTTGTTTTTCTATACTTATAATATAGTTTTCATTTTCATCTTTTTTTAAATATGCTTTTACAGTATTTTTAATTTGTATTTTAGCTTCATTTATTGTCATTGAATAGCTCATTATATATATCCTTTCTAATTATCAAAAACTGTTTTTACAGCCCATTTTGGAAAATCATTTCCTTTATATTCTTCTTCTATAAATACAAAAGCAGTTTTATAAGGAGGACGCTTTAGTGGATATGTTCCGTACCCATCTGTAAAATAAATAAGACCTTTCAGATTTTTTACAAAATTGTTTAAATACTCAAAGACCGGTACAAAATTAGTTCCACCTCCACCTTTTAACTCAAAATTTTTTATGTAATCATCAAATTCTTTTTGATTGTTAATGAACTGTATATCCTGTATTTTGGCATCACATTGAATAATGTAAAGACAAAATCTGTTTTTAAAATAACCACTGTTTTTGATTATATCATAAGTGGCTGTCAAAAATTTTTTAACCAGTTCCCCTTGGGTAGAACCTGATGTATCTATGCTTATGGCAATATTTTTAATTTGATGTTCATCCTTGTATTCCAGTGGCTCTATTAAAGGTATATTTTTGTATAAATTAAATCCTAGTTGATAATAAATGTAGTCAAATTCATCAACATTTATTTTTATTTCTTCTCTAAGGGACAAAAATTTTTTTAGAAAATCCTTGTATCTGTATCTTTTGGAATTGGCAAAAGATATATTTTCTTTTAATATAAGATTTCCGGATTTATTGCTGAAAGATTCCATCATAACTTTTGTTGTTTGAGAAATTTCTTTCCACTCTGCTGCCTGTTTGTTATTGGTGGAATTTTGCTGCAAATTACTGTCATTTTCGGATTTGTTGTCGCTTTCCTTTGCATTTTCTTGTGAGGGTATATTGGAGTTGGTATCATTGTCTTTATAATCACTCTTATCTGATTGGCTTTCTTCATCATAGGAATTACTTTGGGATTTAGAAGAATTTTTATCATTATCATTGTGATTATACCAAATATTATGATCATCTTTATAAAAAAGAGATTTTAAATATTTTGGATCTTCATTACTTTGATTTATATATTTATATACTGTTATAGCATTAAAAGTTTTAAAACGCTCTGCAATATCATCAAAAATTCCCATTTGTGCAATGCGGATTTTCTTTTCAGAGGCATAGGGTTCCAGTTCCAAAATAATTTTTTCAGCTACAATATCACAGGCAAGAACCCAGTTGTCAAAATTAAAATCTTCCAAAGATGGCATAATAAAAGGGTGTAAAAGAACATAATGAATAACACAATGCAGTACAGCCAATGCAGGAAAAAGTGGATTTTCAGCATGATTTTTCAAAATATAATCTTCGCTGTAATAGATAGTTTCTCCATCAAAAGCCAAAGACGTAACAAAAACAGATTCTTCAAATTTAATTTTGCTTAAAGCTGAAGCAAAAACAGTGTGTTTAGCAAATAGATATGTGTGTGATTTTAAAAGAATTTCTTTTGCCTTGTTATTTTCCAATACTTAAACCACCTCTTTTTAATTTTTTATTATTATACCATGCAGCATTAAATTATGCAATATAACAGGACTTAACCTCTGATAAAAAGAAATATTTTACAATAATTTTATCAGCATAAATATACTCCCACATAAGAAATAAAATTTATAATTTCTGTATGCAGGAGCTGTTTTTTTACATAGTCGCCATTTATTATACATTTTTTAAAATTCGGTTTTTGACTGGGACAATGGTCTTTCCAATATACATTTTACATCAATTTCTATTTGAAAATCCTTTATTTTATCCTCCCAGTTCTCTGTGTTTTTATTTACAAAATCTTTATTTTTGACGCTTAAACAATTATCAAAATTAAATACATCACTGCCATTTTCAATACTTTTTCTTACAGCATTATTGATTTTGGATTTGACAATTTCACTGCTTATATATTCAATTTCCTCTACCTCTTCTATACTTATACCTGACCCTGTACTTCGATTTAATTCCGAAATTTTCCCGTCAAATACCACTTTAATTTTAATTTTAACTTTATCTCCATCAATATTGCTGCTGATTTTGCTTTCTGGTTTTTTTGCTGTTACAGAAAATTCCACACCTTTATCTGTTTTTCCACTTATACAGATTAATTTTGGTTTTCCAAGCACCCATGCAGCACCTTCAGACTCAGATTCATCATATATATCAATCATTTTATCATCTTTAAAAAGAGCACTTCCCGCTATTTCTGGATATATTTTACCACCATCTTTTTTTATTTTCATATAACCCAGCAAAAATCCATTACAGGCATCACTGTTTAAAGAAGTTTCTACTGTAAGTATATCACTTTTGCCCATTATACCATGATTTTTGTTTATTTCAGCTACAGAGAATATATCTTTAGATGATATAAGCTCTTCTTTATTTCTGGCAGAAACTGATTTTTCCGCTGTATCTTCACAAATCAGTATGATTGTTCTTACTCTGGTTTGATAATCAGCATTAAAAAAATCTATTATATCGGAAATACCGTTTTCTGCAGTTTCCTTACCTATTAAAATTACTTTATTGTTTCCAAGAAAAACAGTTTTACCCAAAGAATCATTCATGTTGTAAAT
>JAHHUB010000173.1 GCA_020024175.1 Oscillospiraceae bacterium
CTTTTTTTTCTTTTTTTGCCAATTTATTTTCTCCTCTCGGGGTAATTTATTCTTCATATACATCTGAAAGAAGTTTCGACAACCTATCGGAAAAATAATCAAGATAGGGAATTATTTTTGAATAGTCAACTCTCATAGGACTTACTATTCCAACTGCACCGGAAGAATGATCTCCGATATGATATTTTTTTACAAATACCGAGGCTGCGGTAAGTTCCATTCTCTTGTTTTCCTTTCCTATCATAAGTTCTGCTTCACCGTGGCAGCTGTCTATTATCTCCTGCATATCTTTTTTTCTGTTCAAAAGTCCAAACAATTCATATGCCATAGGTGATAATTCGTCATATGCCAGCAGATTGTTAAGACCTGCCACATAATACTGACCATCGGCAATCTCTTTGCATAGTTCACTTATTCCACTTATAAGTGGTGTGAATACTCTGGAATATTCTCCAAGTGAAATTGCCACAGAATTTAAAAAGCTGTCAGAAATATCTTTTATGCTTTTGCCCACCAAAACCGAGTTGCAGAAAGCCTTAAAAAACTTCAGAATTTGTTCAGTAACTTCAAAATCCACTCGGCATACTTTATTTTTAATAACACCACTGGATGCCATTAAAATCATTATAACCGTGGTTCTGCCTGCTGCCAAAATTTCTATTTTTTTTACTTTTACACTTCTTGGTGTATTGGTGCTGGAGAATGCGGCACAATTTGTAATTCCTGCTATAATGGAAGCTGCATCCTGCAAAAGCTTATCAGGATCAGGGTTTCTGATATTAAACAATGCATCAAATCTGCAAATATCTTTATCGGAAAGTTCTTCTGTCTGCATCAAATTGTCCACATATGTTCTGTATCCCAAATGGGATGGCATTCTGCCTGCGGAAGTATGGGGCTGTTCCAAAAGTCCCATATCAAAAAGTCCTGCCATGTCATTTCTGACAGTTGCTGGAGAAACTTTATTATCCAGCATATTGGCAACACATTTTGAACCTACAGGTTCTCCCGTGTTGATGTAGGTTTCTACTATGTTGAGAAGAACCTGCATTTTTCTGTCATCAATTTGCAAAACTTTCACCTCTTATTCTTAGCACTCTTATACTATGAGTGCCAGTGTCTATAATTTACCATGGAATCTTCCAAATGTCAATAGACTTAACAATTTATTAACAATTAATTTAGCACTCATTAACTTTAAGTGCTAATAAAAATATTGCAGTCTTATTTTATAAAATTAAACCAAAAATATCTTATGATTTCTTATTTTAAAAAATAAACACTCATATAGTCTGTTACAACAAAATAAAACAGCTTTCCCCTTTTAAGAAAAAAGCTGTATCTTATTTTACTGCTTGTAAGTTCCATTTATACTCTTTTCACCTACATCATTGCTTTTTTAATATATAATATTTGAAATATAATTTTAATGCTGATTTTACACATTCTTATCCTTTAATTTGAATAATTGTTGTAATTAATCTTATTATTCTTTTGATTGACTTACATATTTTGGGCATTGGTATCTTGATTTTCCCACACTCACCTTACCATATTCAATAGCTGACACAGGGCATCCGCAGATACAAGCCATACAATGAGTACAATCACTGCCCCATACAGGTTTAGTATCATTCAACATAATATTGTTAAGGGGGCAGTTTGATACACATTTGCCACAGCCTGTACAAGCATCAGATACTGTAAATTTATTTGCTTTTACATAAAATGCATAAAAAGCCCTATTTACAATTCCCGATTTCAATTTATCTGTAAAACTTATATTCTTATTTGGAATATATCCATCTGATTTTATTATTTCAGCAACACTATCTATGTTTGATTGGGCAAATCTTATTATTTGCAATGCTTTTTTCTCATTTGGAGCATCAAACAAGGCAATATAATTTTCCGGCATAATTACTTCCTGAGTTCCCTTATATACCAGGCCTTTTTGAGAACATAATTTTTCATTTTGTGCACCTGCATTACCTATATCAGCACCACAAGTCATTATAAAATAAGCATTTGTACTTCCACAGAACTTTGTTTTATTTATAAAATCAGCAAACACATGAGGAATTTGCCAGCCATATGTGGGAGTTACAAAAATCCATGGCTTTTGTGAAGTTAAAGTTTTGTAATCATTATTTTTAATAATTTTATTGCTGTTAATGATTTCATCACCGATTTTATCAGCAATCATCTCAGCACAGTAAAGACTGTTTCCAGTTCCGGAAAAACAAATAATCATTTATATTCCTCCTAAATAATAATTCCGTTACAATGGTCTATTTCATGCTGTATAATCTGAGCTGTCCATCCCTTAAAACATTTAAATCTAATTTCCATTTTTTCATTTTGATACTGAACTTTTATTGATTTATAGCGTTTGGTTTTTCTTTTGTTTGTAAGGGATAAACATCCTTCTTCGGTTTCATAAGGTTCACTCTTTTTAATGATAACAGGATTATACATTATTGTGTATTTGTTTTCTGATTCAAAAGCGATTATTCTTTTTCTTACACCTATCATATTCGCTGCCATACCAACACATTCATTTTTATGATATTTTAGTGTATCTAACAAATCTTCACCAACATATATATCCTTTTCAGTGGCTTCCGATGATTTCATTGCTAAAAACATTTCATCTTTCATTATTTCTTTTATCAAAATTTCCACCATCCTCTGTTTTTGTTTTAAAGTATAACATAGTGTTATTTATTACAACTATATAAATACCCGTTTCCGCAACAGTTCGGAAACGGGTATATCTTTGTTAAAAGTTTTTCTTATCTTGTTTTAGGTGTTTCTTTTTGAATTTCTTCCATCAGTTTATCAATAATATCATTTGCTTCGTCATTTATATTATGGCGTTTATCAGTTTTTTTCGGTTCTGACATATTACTTTTACCCAAAGCAATAACTTCATCATTTATACTGTTTTTGAAATGGTGTTCTTTTTCAGAATTTGATTTTTCTTTAGGTAAAATTTTATGTTCTATTGTTTCTTCAGAAGTATCAAGTTTTAAACCGCAAATTTCCGTTGCAAAATTCAGATTATCATTATTTTGAACTTCCTGAATCTTTTCGGCAAGATTTTTCATATCATTTTCTTCTTGGTTTTGTTTTTTTACTTCAACAAATCTTGCGTGTTCAATAATTAAATCTTCCTTCATTGCTTTTGTTTTTTTATGATTAAACATAGTATAATCCAGTGAATTTAAATCCACCTTATCCTCCTCTTTTTCATCAAAATCGTTATAGATATTTTCGGAAACTTCTTCATCATTATATCCTACATATTTATCAGTATCATCTTTTGTAAATTCATTTGCTATAATTCCAAGTGAAACTGCTGCAAAAGTATGAGATATACATATAATATGGATGGCAGATCCGGGTATTTTTCCACTGATTAAAATCTCTCTCATATAAGCTGTAAATGCGTATATGGGATTTATAAAGAACAATCTCTGATTTAAAAGGCTTAAATCTGCTGTGTTATAGAAAATGGCAGCCAATGCTCCCAGCAGCAAAACAAAAATCCAGTGAACATATTTTACCCCTACAAAATTTTTATTAAATGATGCCGCAAAAAGACTTATACCAAAATTAAATGCAATTATGCAAGGGATTATCAGAAGCAGCATAACATAACTTACCGAAAACCACATTCCGCAAAAA
>JAHHUB010000174.1 GCA_020024175.1 Oscillospiraceae bacterium
ATAAATATTCCCACTATTGAAGCTGAGGGAAAAATTGCCGCTGAAACTAAAAGTAAATGTCCTCCGGGTATACCTTTAATAATTCCGGGGGAAAAAATCACAAAAAAATTTGTAAAAAATTTAATTTCTTATGGAATTTTTAATATTAATGTGATACAATAGGGTTAAAGAAAATATTGGGGTTCATTTAATACCTTAAATTTCTCATTATTTTCAATATATCCGCTTACAATGCGAATATTTTAAAAAACCAATTTGAGGGAGGATTTTTTATGAAATTATTATTTGCTATTGTTTCCAATGATGACAGTGCAAGAGTACAGAGTGCTCTTACAAAGGCAAAATTTTCAGTAACAAAATTAGCTACAACAGGCGGTTTCCTGATGTCAGGTAACACAACATTTATTATAGGTACAGATGATGATAAAGTTGACGAAGTTATTGAAATAATTTCTGCTCACAGTAAAAAACGCACACAGATGGTTCCATCATCTTCTTCCTATGGTGTAGGAATGTACACATCATTCCCTGTTGAAGTTCAAATCGGCGGTGCAACAATATTTGTAACAAATGTAGAAAGATTTGAAAAAGTATAATACCAAGGGATTTTTGATTTTATGTTTTTGGAAACACTGAATTTAATAGTTAATTCAAACAAAAGTACATTACAAACGCTCGATGCCCTTTCAGGCAACGAGCGTTTTCCCCATGCAGTTTTATTTGAAAGTACGGATAAAATACTGCTGGAGGGTTTTTCTTTGCATACGGCAATGCGTTTTCTATGCAAAGAAAATAACAAACCATGTCTAAACTGCAAAGGCTGCGGAAAAGTATTAAGAAAAACACATATTGATATGATTATAACAGGAGAAAACTGTGAAAAATCATATAACATAGATTCTGTCCGCAATCTAAGAAAAAAAACCTATATAAAACCAAACGAATCGGAAAAAACCGTATTTATTTTAAATAATGCGGATACTATACCGGAAAAATCTCAAAATGCTCTGCTTAAAATTATTGAAGAACCCCCTGAACATGTGATTTTTATTTTTACCTGTGAAAACCGATTTAAACTTTTGGAAACCATTTTATCCAGAGTGGTGAGCTTTAAACTGAATTCTCCGCCAAAAGAAGAAGCCTTCAATATATTAAAATCCATGGGAATAACTTCTGATGATAATGATATTATAAATGCTCTCAGTTTTACAGATAATAATTTAAGTTCAGCAGAAGATTTTCTTCAGAGCAAAAATGATATTTTTAACTTAGCCAATGAAATATATGAATATATACAAAATAGAGATATATACAATATCCTTTTGAAATTAGATATATCAGCAAAAGAAAAAAACATGGAAGATGTTTTAAACAGACTTAAATTTATGTTGGCAAATCAAGCTTCCGAATATATAAGAAACGAAAGTTTTATTTCAAATTTGACTGTATCACAGCTTATTAAAATAATTGATGTAATTGACAAATCCATTTTGATGGCACAACTCAATGCAAATAAATCTGTTCTGCCATGCTATATTGCATCGCAGATTGATATGATTATAAATAATATTAAAATTTAACAGGAGGGAAAAATGGAAGAAGTAATCGGTATAAGATTTAAAGATGTGGGAAAAATTTATAATTTCAGCCCAAACGGAATTAAAATAGATGTGGGAGAGCGTGTTATTGTAGAAACTGCCCGTGGAATAGAATGTGGCACTGTTGTAATATCAAATCGTTCCGTTGAGGACAACAGTATAATAAAACCTCTTAAACCAGTTATCAGAGTTGCCAACAAAGATGATTTAAAACAACTTGAAACAAACAAAAAAAAGGAAAAAGATGCTTTTGAAATATGCCAAAAGGAAATTGTATCCCATGGCCTTAAAATGAAACTTATTGATGTGGAATACACCTTTGATTGCAGCAAAATTTTATTCTATTTCACAGCAGATGGCAGAGTTGATTTCAGAGAGCTTGTAAAAGACCTTGCCTTTATCTTTAAAACCAGAATAGAACTTCGACAAATCGGAGTAAGAGATGAGGCTAAAATGCTGGGTGGATTGGGCATTTGCGGCAGACCGTTCTGCTGTAAAACATTTATGGGTGAATTTCAGCCAGTTTCAATTAAAATGGCTAAAGAACAGGGACTTTCACTTAATCCTACTAAAATTTCCGGAACCTGCGGCAGGCTTATGTGCTGCCTTAAATATGAACAGGATGCATATGAAGATTTACTTAAAATCACACCTAAAGTCGGAGCTTATGTCCAAACTCCCGATGGCAAGGGTACTGTAGAAGAAATAAACCTTCTCACAGGAATTATCAAAGTTAAACTGGACAAGGCTTCCCAAGCTGCTGCCCATATTTATGATAAAAAACAAATTACCATTATACGCGATGCTCAAATCAAAGTTGACTATGAAGAAGAAAAAGCCCTCCGCGGATTGGAAGGCTAGTATAGTATTTTCATCTTCAGTTCATTATTTATACTTGATTTTTTGCGTTTTTGTGGTACAATAATGTTGACATAATAATTTAGGAGGTGTAAATATTATGGCTTATATTATCAGTAATGACTGCATCTGCTGCGGCGCTTGTGCTAACGAATGTCCAGTAGAAGCTATCACAGCAGGAGACGGCAAATACGTTATCGATGCTGACAAGTGCATTGAATGTGGTGCTTGTGCAAACGTTTGCCCAGTAGGCGCTCCTTCCGCTCAGTAGTAGAAGAATTTTTCGCTATGCGAAAACTTTGAAAAAGAGTGCGTATTCGCACTCTTTTTTAAGTTTCTTAATATGTGCCTGTAGCTCAGCTGGATAGAGTACCGGACTCCGACTCCGGTGGTCGTGGGTTCGAATCCCATCAGGCATACCAATTATAGTAAAGCCCATATATCAATTTTACCTTTATTTAAAATAATATCCCCTAAATACTTTGGTTTTGCTACACAGATAAGCATAATTTAAAGTATGGTGGCATTTTTTTTATACAAATTTTTATGTATTTTTCTGTGGTTTTATCCCCTGTTTTTGTAAAAACTCAAATAAATTTATTTTGATATTTTATGCTGTCAACCTTAAAATATCATTTATTTTTTCCATTTAAAGAGATTTTATCAAAATCAGAAATATATGTTTTTCTGTATTGACAAACTATTTTATCAGTGCTATAATATGAAAAAATTAATACAAACAAACCGTTGAAGCGGAAATAACGGCAATGATGCCTTTACAGAGAACCTGAGCAAGATGAGAGTCAGGTAAGAAACAAGTTGTCAAATGGCCCGCTGAGGGTGCAGTCAAATGCGGATTTTCCGCAGAGTATTCTGCAACGTGAAGACATACGTCAGTTGTCGGGGATATGTCAGTATCCTGTAAAAGTGCATGGTTTTCCATGAATTCAAGGTGGCACCGCGGATTTTATTCGTCCTTGACAGATTACTCTTCTGTCAGGGATTTTTTTAACTCCTTTGACAGAATTAAGGTCAAAGGAGTTTTTTATTATGATAAGTACTATTCTATTTTCAAAACGATGGCGAAATTCATAATATTTTCTAGTTTAAAATATAATATGAATTTTAGGAGAAAGTAAAATGACATTTAACAATATTAATTTTGATACATATTTTAATAACTATCCCAATGAAGAAGGATATTTCGG
>JAHHUB010000175.1 GCA_020024175.1 Oscillospiraceae bacterium
ATATAAAAATGTACAACTAATAAAAATCCTCTATACATAGTGTCAAACTATGATAGAGGAAGAAATATATACAAAGTAAAACTATTAAATGACAGCATAAATCCTGCTATTTTTCAATCAACTCAAATAAAATTAAAAAAGAACTTTTTGAGCAGATTTATATTGTCAATGATCTCTCCATCATCCATACTATTAATTTAAGGCAGTTTGATGAATGTGAAGTTATAATTCCTCCCACTCAACACAGTTTGGCAAATCTTCATAGCGAACGGGCCACTTATTATAACTCATAAATGCAAGTATTACTTGTAGTGCTTTTTCCAATGAACAAACATATTCATTTCCAATTTCTACTTCTTCTGTAGGTGTGTTCACATAAAAAATAGTTATACCATCAGGATCTAATTCAAAACCATCCTCATCTTCTCCATATGCCTGAAATCCAGCCCCTACTGAACCGTCAAATGGTGCATAAAATATATAGGCAGATCTTCTACTTACCAAGATATTTAAATATGGGTACTGACTGTCAGAGTCATTTGAAATGATAAACTCATTCACTCCATTTATGTCTTTGTTAAATACTGTTTTCACTTCATCAACTGTTGAGCATATATCCTCACCGGCAAAGTGTTTGAAAACCATTGGAGTCATAATGATTCACCTTCCTAAATTTCACTTTATTGATGGTTGCATTATACTATAACCAACTACATTTAGCAATAGGTAAATTATAAATCTCTTAACAAAAATGCATTAGCTATACAAGGTATCTTAGAACGCAAATCTGCAAAATGATAGTTGGTTTTAACCAGTATGAAAAAAGTGAAATTTCTCTATAAAAAGAAACACTTATATACTTTTATGGCTCGTTCTAATTTACATCATTTTACTTTTATATCTTGCTCCTTTTCTTCATTTTTCTGCTTGTACTGTTTCCCCCACTCAGCCATAACATCTAAAACAGGTTCAAGACTATATCCTGTTTCTGTCAAGGTGTATTCAACTCTGGGAGGCACTTCTGCATAAACTTTGCGTGATAGTAAACCACTTTCCTCCATAGAACGAAGATTTGCGGTTAAGACCTTTTGTGATACTGATCCAATTGATTTTTTTAATTCACCAAACCGTTTTGTTCCTGCCATCAAATCTCGTAAAATGAGTACTTTCCACCGATCGCTAATCAGTGTCAATGTGGTTTCAACGGGGCAAGCGGGAAATTCTTTTTTCATAATAATTCTCTCCTCATCCAATAGTTTCTTTTTAGTAACTATGGAACATATTTGTGCTTACTTTACAAAAATCCACTATACCAGTATTATAATATTATGAGAGAAAAAATTCAAGCATAGTAATATATAAGGAGAGTGTAACATGGGAAACTTACAAACTTATTCATTGATAGCATTAGTTGCTTATTTCATATTACTGCTGTTTGCGGTAACCAAAGAAAAGAAAAACAGCAATGTATTAGACTACTTCTTTGCCGGAAGAACATTACCATTTTGGGCATTATCCATTACATTTATTGCTTCTTGGTGGGGAGCGGGTTCTGCGATTTCCACCGCTGATTTAGCATATGAAGATGGATTAGGAGCTTTTTGGTACTATGGTGTCCCAGTTTTAATTTCTACTTGCCTTATGATCATTACTTCAAAATCCATTCGACGAGTTGGATTTTTAACACAGGGAGAAATGATGAAAGCACGATATTCTACAATGACAGCAAAGATTCTTTCTGTGCTAATCTTGATATTTATGATATTTACTGCAGCTTCACAAATGGTTGGTATAGGTAATTTTTTTGGTACATATTTAGGGTTAAAATATGAGTGGGCTGTTTTGATTGGAACAGTAATTGTACTGATTTATTCATTATTCGGTGGTTTTCGTGGTGTTGTCTTAACTGATATTATTCAATTTGTATTGTTATTATGTTCCGCTTTGATTGTTTTTTTCACCGCAATGAAACAGTCTGGAGGATTTTCAGAAATTCATGCAGTTGCAGATATGTTGGGGAAAAATAACTATATGAGCTTTACAACCGGTGCTTCAAAATATATGAGCTATGTAATCACATTTGGATGTGCATGGATGATTCAGGCAAATGTTTGGCAAAGAATTTCAGCCGCTAAAAGTGATGATGATGCATATAAAATGACCATTATGAGTTTTGTGGCATATATTCCACTTTATTTGATTGTTGTATTTACAGGAATGGCAGGACTTGTTATATTTGATAAAATGCCTGAAGGCGGAGTAGTAACTGCAATTGTTATGAATTGTATGCCACCATTTTTAGGTGCATTGGTATTTGTTGGTATTTCAGCGGCAATTATGTCCACCATGGATTCCCTAATCAATACAGGAGCAATGACCCTTTCGATTGATTTATATCCCCACCAAAACAATGAACAGAAAAAACTGTTTTTTTCGCGTATTGCAACTATATTGGTCACTGCAGCAGCCTTGATTATCTCTCTTAAAATTCGTTCTATTTTGGAGGTATCTTGGATTGCGTCCGATATTATTACAACAGGAGTATTTGTTCCATTGATAGCTGGTTTTATTTGGCGCAGAGGAAATTCTTATGGTGCTACAGCGTCTATGTTTGTAGGATTCATATATTGTATCTATAATTTGCTCATTAGTTTTGGAATAAATTTACCGTCTTTTTGGGAACCGCAATCTCCGGCACAGGTCATTTTAGGAGTAATCTTATCCATTTTTACCTATATAACAGTCAGCTTGTTAACAAAACCAGAATATGAAAAAGCTGATGAATTCATTGCTTTGACAAGAAAGAAAAATTAACAGCATAAAGTATATAGTAGTAAACTGATACTTTAATATCCATGTGTAGTTAGGGTTTTGGAAACTACTTGCATTATACATATTATGTGATATGCTTTCCTACATACCATGGATTATTCTGTTTTGGAATGTTCAAATTCAGGTCATGGTAAATCAAAAATGTATGTAAAATTATAGTTTGATTTCATTTTATGCAGAAGAAAGAAAGCGAAAACTTTATCGGATTACCCCATTAGGTCAGGAAATCTTAAAAATTGAAATAAGCCGAATAGAGCATTTATATAAAAACAGCAAAGGAGAAAGTGTCCATAAGTAAAATAAAACCTTGTAAAAAATACAAGCATGAATAACAGTTTCCTGAAAAATGTATGGTTGAAAGCACTTTATAGTTTTCTATATCTAAAAGCAAAGTCCTCATTTTCATAGGTAATTTCCGAATTTTTGTTAAGAATCAAGCCACTGTTTTTAGAATACGGCATATTTTCTTTTTGTTCAAGTTTAGAAATAGGTTTCTTTACAGAAAACAAATCAATAATATTTCCAAAGTTGGAAGTTATCTGGCAATGATGAAAAGTTATTTGCAACAAAGAAAAGCATATTTACTGTCAATTTTCTTTTAATTATAATACCCCCAACTACTAAACATACCATATTTAAAATTCCTACCACACACAGATAAAAGCGTTTGAATAAACAAGGATAGTTAAAAGTATGGAATCTAAAACATCTTCCCCTTTTTAGTTAAGAGTTTTTTTCATCTCATCTGTTTCTTCA
>JAHHUB010000176.1 GCA_020024175.1 Oscillospiraceae bacterium
GTATTGTGCAGTCCTATGGGAAGAAAGAATATATATTGGGCAAAGCTTTCCGCCGGAATTAGCTATGCAGCAGGTACTGTAGCAAGTTTTTTCCTTATTATTTTATCAATCACATTTATATTGTATGGGAATAAAGGCTTTGATGCAGCTTTTCAGTTGGAATATCAAAACAGTTCCGATGACATTTCCTGTGGACAGGTACTTCTGATTGCATATGGTATTATGCTGATTACAGTTGTTTTAATTACTGTTGTGGTAATGATTTTATCTGAACTTCTGCACAGTAATATAGGCGCATTGGCAATCTCCTTTGTGCTTTTAATTGTGCCTATGTTCATAAGTGTTCCCAACTATTACAGAATTGCAGCACAAATTTATGAATGGTTTCCGTGGACATTTCTCTATATTCCGTATATATTTGGAAAATATACTCTGTCCATAGCGGGAATACATTTTACCCCATGGCAAGCTGTACCAGTTATTTATCTGATAATGGGTGCAATTATAGCCGTTTTTGGAGAAAAAATATATAAGCAGTATCAGGTTTCCGGAAGATAAAAGTTTTTTACTATTAATAATGGTACATAAAAAGCAGTAAATCTTTAAAAAGGTTTGCTGCTTTTTGAGTTTATTTTCTAAAAACTAAATCTAAGTTTGATAAAATCCCCATAAGCAGCATTATAACCTATGAGTATTGGAATTTTAATGCTAAAAAACAGTCATACCAAGAAGTATGACTGCTGGCTAATTATTATAAAATCAATCACTTAATGATGCACCAATGATGACAAACCTCTTTAGTGTCTTATCATAAATACTCCATAGAGCAGTTCCCCACCAATCTTTGCCATCATCAAAATAGTCTGAAAATTCATCATTCCACTCATATATCTCTAAATCTTCTTGTGAAACAGGAAAAAGTAATTGGTTTATCTTTCTAAAATCTTGTATTGTATAGTCTGTGCCATAGGGTGGATCAAAAAATGCAAGGTAATAATTCATTTTATCGGGAATATCTTTTTTATCTATTTCTTCAGATGGCAGAGAATAACCATTACTTTTTTCAAAAAAGAACTCATCTACTGTTATTTTTCTACATTTCATCTTAGCCTTATCCATACTAAATGGACCAGGAGAATAATAATTTCCAACTTGTTCTCTGAATCCAAAAGTTGTAATAGCTTCAATAACAGCCTCTTTATGGGATTGTTCTCCCTGATAAATGTTATTAAATCCCAGCACTATATAATCCAACAAAAGATTATTATAACTTTTGAGCACTTCATAGACAGGATCATCAACCAGTTCTTTCACCAAATCACTCCACAATTTAATTAATGTTTATAAAATAATTTTACCACACAAAAATAAACTTTGCAATCACACAAGATGATATGAATTATTTTAAACTCTCACTATTCTATCAAGTTATAAAAAATATAATTTATATTTTGCTACTATACAGATAACTACCCCATATGGTATGATATACACAAAATGGCAAGGATTACATTTCAAAAAAATTTAGTTTATCTTATACTTCACAAAACCGTTTTATAACAAAAAACAGACAGAAAGGAATTGAGCATTATGGCACAAAACTGGAAAGCAATTTTAGAAAAAGGAATACGGGATTCGTTCACATCTTTATTTACTACTCCCCCCACTTCAACAGAGAAGTTATTTGAAAGTATTAAGTTCTGTATTTCTATATTTGAACCAGAAGTGCTTGATCAGCTAAAACCTGCTCCTGAAAAAAGTGTCCACCAATTAGAGGATGTATTTGAGCATGCATTTGGTCAGCAGCTCCCTCCATCTTATAAGATGTATTTGCAGCAAATGGGGGGTGAAGATGGAGGTTTGTTGACAGATTTTATAGACAGCACCTTTGTGAAGTCAGACAAAGCTTTTTGGAAAATTGATGATATGGCCCTATGGACACAAACGTTTTGGGAAAACTTCAAAATACAAGATGAAATCAGAGCAAAAACGCCTGGGTTACCACCATTTTGGTATTTTTCCTCTTGTTGCATAGATGAAACAGGGTGGGCATTTTCTCCTGAAATGGAACCTCTGGATCAGTTGATATGGACTCAATCCACAGAAGTCTATCGGACCAACGATACCTTTTCAAAGTGGCTGTTTTTTCAGGTTTATAAACGATTGCTCAATTGGATGGATAGATCTGGTGAGCGTAGTGAAAATGATTTTTCTTGCTTTGAGAAGAAGTTAGATGGAATTGTTTCACTTTTCTTATCTTTAGATTGCCCGCAGGAATGGATTCTGCCGAGACATGAGCTGCTGATTACTTTTTTGAATCAATTGGAATCCAGATTTTCCTTTGAGGAAACTTGGTTCAGTACAGGAAAGGATCTTTTCCTTTTTAACTGGGAAAACAAGCCAACATCAACAGCGGAATATGATGTTGCCCGGTATGTTGCAGTTCATTCCAAATTGGATTTGACGATTTGCGTACAATGCACATCTTCCTTTCACACCAGACTGCAGGTTAGAATTGTGGGCCGAGATACTCAGTATATGAGGGATATTTTAGATATGATTTTGCAGAATACCAAGCTGGAATACAGCCGAATCAGCTGTTTCAATCAGCATCTCCAAAACCCTGTTTAAGAACAAGGAGGAGCAAACCTGTGGAGGACTTCTTTTTTCAAAACACTCCTGCCACAGTATCCAAAAATGATCTGATCCAGTGTCCTTTGTGGCATCTACGGGATGAATGATATGCAGGAGAACACACCAACGCCCAGAAAAGGACAGTATATGCACTATCAAAAAGTTGCAGATAAAATAACTGAATTTACAAAGGATACTCAAATAAGAAACTTTAACGATCTCTGATAAAAGTATTTTTATCGGAAGAAACTACCTTGACGATCAGATGATACAAATAGCTTGCCCCTTAGGGGCATAGTCAAAATGAGGGGCAGGTGCTTGGAACAAAGATTCAAAGTGCACTCTCTTTGTCAGATTTTATTTCTCCTATAGCATCCTTAAACAGGCAGAGCAATAACAGTGTCCCTCAATCAAAAGCAGAGCTTTTTTGAAAAGAGAGGTTATTCAGAAAGGTGTCAGATTACTATGATAAAGTATGCAAAAATACAATATATAACAGAATGTTCATTTTATGATGCAGTAGAACATGGAGATGATCGGCGTACTGCTGCAGAGAAACTGGTGCGTATGGCCGATTTCTATGAAGGTGTTGAGTGGATTATAATAATGTTCACAATTATAGGTAAATTTATAGAGTTGAAACTCGAACTAACTGCTGATTTTCTGGATCAAGCGGTATCTGCCATTCAGGCATTTCAGGAAACGCCAAAAGAGGATTTAGAGAAACTGATCCAGCGGAAGGATTATATCCGGGATATGGAAATAAAGAACCGCCATATCTGTTGGTTTTTAGAGAAAAATTACAATATGAAGTTTCAAAATAATGCAGAAGAGGGAGAATAATTTATGTTACCGTTTTTTATGAAACCCAAGGCTACACTC
>JAHHUB010000177.1 GCA_020024175.1 Oscillospiraceae bacterium
TCACCAGCTCTGGCAGCTTCAACAGCAGCATTAAGAGCGAGAATATCTGTTTGGAAAGCAATATCTTCGATAGTTTTGATGATATTTGCAATTTCTCCTGATTTAATACTGATTTCTTTAATAGCTTCAACCATTTCCTGCATTTTTGTATTGCTTTCGTTTACTTCATCGCCTGCTTTAAGGGCTAAATCATTAGCTGTACCAATTCTTTCGGTATTCTTTTCAGTTTTTTGGGTAACATTATCAATTATACCGGAAAGCTGCTCAATTGAAGATGCTTGTTCTGTTGCACCTTGAGCAGAAGCCTGAGCACCTATTGAAACTTGTTCAGAACCTTGAGAAACTTCTTCAGCAACTATGCCGATTTGTGAAAAAGTTTCTGTTTGTTTATTTTTAAGTGATACCATTGCTTCAATAATAGGTGCATAATCACCAGTATAAGCATCCTTTTGCTGTGAGTTTACTGTAAAATCACCATCTGCAAGCTCTTTCATAACATACTTAATGTCTTTAATAATAAGATTTGTAATATTTTTTGTTTTATTTACTGCTCTTGCCAAACTTCCTATTTCAGAATCATTTTCTTCTACATCAAGAACAGTATTTAATTTTCCGTTTGACATTTCAATCATATTATTTTCAATGGATAATAACGGTTTCATAATATGCTTTGATACATCTGCTATGATAAATATTTGAATTGCAGTTATAATAAAACGACTGATATATACAGCTAAGAATGAAATATCTATATATTTGCCATAATCATCAAGTATTTTTTGAGTTCTATTTTTTACGGAATGCAGAAGTTCATTTGATAACAATTTCATTTCAGCTAAATTTTTCTGATATTTCTCATTGTATACACAGTCGATGGCTTGATCAAGTTTATTATTTCTGGTAAGTTCCATAGCTTTTTGTTCCAGAGGAACAAGTTCATTGGAAAGACTGAATATAGTTTCAATCAATTTATCTTCTTCTTCAGACAGACCTAATTTATCCATAGCGTCAACAGCCTTATCTCTGGTTTTATCAGTATTTACTTCTCTCATATAATTATTATAATTTTCTTCGTTTGAAGTTGCTACAAAGGTGCGGACTTCCTGTGTAAGATAGGCTGAAGCATCAGCAAATTTGTTTGCATTGCTGACTAATATTTTTTGTTCATCTATAATTTTATCAAATTCGTTGCTTAAAATAGAATTTAAAATAAGCATTATCAAAACAAGTAAAATTGCTATAATAGATGCTCGTCCTGATACTTTGATTACTGTAGATTGTTTAGCCCTTGTTAGTATTCCTGATTGTTTCATTAAACCATCTCCTGATTTTTTTATTATAAGATTTACGCTGTATTAATTTTAGCATTTAATATAGAGAAAATCAATCAATTTATGGTATTTGTTGATGATTTTATTAAAAAAACCATATAAGTATAGAGTTAAATTATGATTATTATAAATTATATATAAATTTTTCCTATGATTTATTAGTTTAAACTATTTTATTACACACTATTTTAATAGTTTTATCATACATATATATTTTTTATTTGATAAATTTAATAAATTAAATATGATTTTAAATTATTCCTGTTTAAACAAACCATTATGAGAAAGTTCATAAACAGTATCGCATACTTCATCAATGTATTTTCTGTCATGGGATATGCTGATTATGGATCCTGAAAAATTTGCCAGCATATTTCTTATGACAGGAGCTGATAACGGGGAAAAATTTCTTGTAGGTTCGTCTAAAATCAGCACATTTGCATCAGACAAAATCATTTTAAGCAACAGTATTTTAGCTTTTTGACCGCCTGAAAGTTCGGAAATTGCATGGGACATTTCTTCAGCTGTATATTTTAAAGAACCTAAAAAAGTTTTGATTTTGGTGCGTTCTGTTTTGTCTCCTGTTTTATCCAAGTAGTCCACAGGTGTCATGGATAAATCCAGTTCTTCCTCGTAATTTTGGGGCATATACATAGCTTTTATATCTTTTCTGGCAAGTAGATTTTCTGCAATTTGCTTAATCAGGGTAGTTTTTCCACAGCCATTATTTCCAATAATGCAGATTTTTTTTGAACCTCGAATATTAAGCTCAATGTTTTCAGCCAAAACTCTGTGGTCTGGAGTAGTTAATTTGTCTAAAGTATACTCTATAACATATTTACCGCTGGGAATAGAGGCCTGTTCAGGATTTTGCTTTATATTGATAGCTTCTTCTGATTCAGGCATTTGAGTCATATTTTCATCTTCTCTTTCAAAGCGGTATTCACGGGATTTAAAAGCCATTAATCTATCTTCTCTGTTTCTCTTAAATCCTTCGGTTCTCAAATATCCTCTATTAGGCTTATGTTGTTGAATTAATACTTTTTGATAAATTTTTCTGAATTTTTCATTACGGATTTCTTTTTGCTTTTTCTCATAAACCGCCTGTTGTTCCTGTATTTCAAAAAGATGTGTTCGCTGGGAAATATACTCTCTATATGGAATATTATGAACTTCACAGCGGCTGACGGTTTTTCGGCGAAGTTGTTCCATATGCACTACTGTATTTGCTGTGTTTTCGATAAGAGTTTCGTCATGGGATATAAACAGAACAATATATTCCCATGAGTTTATAAAGTTTTCCAACCATTTTAAGGTGGAAATGTCAATATCATTTGAAGGTTCGTCTAAAAGTAAAACTGTGGGCTTTTTCATTAAAATACGCATTATCTGTGCTTTTATTTTCTCGCCGCCTGACAGTGTTTTCAGCTTTTGTTCACTGTAGTAAAAATCTGTATTTAAGTTAAAGTTAGCGGAAAGTTTGCCAAGTTCTTTTGGAGTTAAATTTAAAAATTCATCTTCTTCAAGGAAAAATTCATATAGTGATTTTTCTTTGTCCTCCTGTAAAAGTTCCTGAGGAAGATATGCCAAAACTTCATTATTAATCAGTCTTTCTCCTTTAAATTCCACATAATCGGAGATAAGTTCTGGGTTATAAATCCATTTTAAGAGTGTGGATTTGCCATTGCCTTCTTCACCTATAATTACAGCTTTGTCCCCGTAATTTAAAGTCAGTGAAAAGTCTTTTAAGAATTCCTTTAAATCTTTTCTATGTGTAAAGCTTACATTTTTAATTTGTATCATATAATCTCCTTGCCCTCGGGGCGGACAATTTCCGAAATAAGGCAACAAAAAA
Organism: Oscillospiraceae bacterium; assembly: GCA_020024175.1. Taxonomy (GTDB): domain Bacteria; phylum Bacillota; class Clostridia; order Oscillospirales; family Ruminococcaceae; genus JAHHUA01. The sequence goes on from JAHHUB010000177.1 coordinate 3,187, forward strand.
ACGCCTGTTTTTACAGCCGAAAACAGACGCACAAATAAAACTATATAAATTTCCGCAAAAAGGCACAGCAAAACAGGAAAATACACAGCTAAATTTAAGCAATCTGATTGAATTCGGCATGAAACATAATTCCCGTACGGTAATAAAAACACCTTACAGAAATCTCGGAAAATATTTTTCATACTGCCAAATTAAATTACTTATTGCTCATAATTTGCTTTTTCACCTGCGTGCTTTTAAGCACCCTTTCTTCAATCTATGTTAAAT
>JAHHUB010000178.1 GCA_020024175.1 Oscillospiraceae bacterium
ATGGTTTAAACGGAGGTCCTTCAGGAGATGTTAATATTTCCGTAAGTGTAAGACCTGACCCTATTTTTGAAAGAGATGGTGTAAATGTATGGTGTGAAGTTCCCATTACCTTTACACAGGCAGTTTTAGGCGATGAAATTATTGTACCTACCATTGACGGAAAAGTTAAATATGATATATCCGAAGGTACTCAGACAGGTACAACTTTCAGACTGAGAAACAAAGGTATCCCTTACATAAACGGCAAGGGACGGGGCGACCAGTATGTAAAAGTAAATGTGGAAGTACCTAAAAATATAAGCCACAAACAAAAAGAACTTCTTAAAGAATTTGACAGTCTTTCTTCGGATAAAAACTACGAAAAACGCAAAGGTTTCGGAGATAAATTAAAAGAATTTTTTAAAATAGATGACTAATAAAAAACACGCATTGATGATATTTTCAATGCGTGTTTTTGTTTTATTACATATTGTTTTCGGCACTTTCTATAAAGGCTCTGAAAATATTTCTGTGCTCTTCATAGGACTGCATAGCTTCCGGATGCCACTGAACACCTAAAAGGAAACGGCTGTTGTCCACTCCTTCCAAAGCTTCTATAAGTCCATCCTCACTTTCTGCCGAGATTTTAAATCCCTCTGCCACATCTTTAACAGTCTGATGATGATAGGAATTTACACCTAACACATCAGTTTTTACAATGGATTTAAGCCTTGTATCATCATAAATTTTATTTTTGTGAGATGGAATATAGCGGGGATAAGCATCAATGGTGTGGTTGTTAAATCCGTTTTCAGTAAGATCCTGATATAATGTACCGCCTGCTGCGATATTTAAAAGCTGCAAGCCACGGCAAATTCCCAAAACAGGCTTTTGAGTTTCATTTAAAACATATCTGGCTGCGGCAATTTCCTGCAAATCACGGCTGTTGGAAACATTGCCTAAATTCTTTGACGGAAATTCTCCGAAATGATGTGGTCCCACATCAGCACCACCGGTAAACAGTATACCATCCACTCTTTCAAGTGCTTCTCTGATAGTTTTTTCATCAGCATAAATTGGCAGAATTAAGGGTATACCGCCGGCATTTTCCACAGCTTTTATGTAGTTGTCGGAAACATTGTCAAATTCCATAGGTGGGTGAGGATTTTTAGAAGGGGAATCTCCGTCTAAAAAACCGAAATTACAGGTTACAGCAATTATAGGTTTCAAAATATTCAATCCTTTCCTATTTGTTATATATTTCATTGAAATATTTTTGATATAAGGGATAATTTCTGTCGCTGGTATAAGAGTTAAAGTTAGATTCCAGTTTTTTATAATTTAATGTATAGCTTTTTGTGATGTTTTCACATTCAGAAGTCAAAATGCCATCTAAATTTTTGGTAAGATCAACAGGTGCAATAAATGAAATGGGCTGATTATCATTTTCTTTGCGATAGCAGGGTATGATTCCATAGATGTTTTGTTCCGTACAGCGCCATTTAACAGCCTCAGTATGAAGATGTGATGTAATATTATCTTTTTCCGTACAGGATGATATAATGACATTTGCACCCAATTCTTTGGCGATTTTAGCAGCTTCATAGCCAAGGCAATCATTGCCGTTTAATATAGCAAAATTGCCCAAAGGTGTTTTAATAACATTTATATCTTCACCCTGAGAAAGTCCCATATTTTTTTCATATGTGTTTAAAAAGAGTTTATCCTGATGGCCGATTATAAAGCCGTTGTTGTCAAATATATAGCTGCGGTTATAAATTTTATTGTTCTCATAAAATAAAATTGAACCAGGTTGAACATACATATTATATTTTTTTGCAAAATTGCTGAAACAACTTACATAAATATCTGCATTCCATTTGCCCATTGTTGCAATATAATCATTTAAATAAATATCGGTAAATTCTTCAGACATCAGGTTATTTACAATTTTTTTGCCTTTCCAGGGGAAAGTGGCACAGTAAAGCCCAAATAACTGAGGAAAAATCAAAATAGCCGAATGACTTTTTGCGGCGGTTTCAAAATAATTATTAATTACACCTAAAAAATCAGAAAGAGATTTATATGGCATACAATCATATGCAGTGGCAGAAAGTCTTATTCTTTTAAATTTTTCTGCATTTAGCAGACCGTCGGAATATTTAATGTCCAAAAAGTCAATTTCATTTGCAATTTTTGAGCTGCTGTAAAATGTCTGCGCCAAAAAGCTTGAAAATTTCATGTTCAATGGGGTCATAATTTACCTTTCCAAAAGATTTAAATATTTTTTATAAAGAGTCTTGTTTTCTAATTGAAAATTTCTTCTGCGTATATTAGCTAAATTAATTTTAAAATTGTAATTTTTCTTGGGAGTAACAGATTGCTCTCTGATACAGTTTTTAAAATCAGGTGTAAAAAGCATACCTCCCTCGTTTGTAACATCAAATACGCAGATATTTCCTGTAACAGCGGCATTTTCACTTCCTATACAGACCCCTTGAGGCATATAACTGTATAAATCCGTATGTCTGGATGCTATAATAATATCAGCTCCAAGTGAAACAGCAATTTTTACAACTTCGGGGTGATATATATCAGTATCAACTGCCAAAAAGAAATTGCCGAAAGGTGTTTCTATAATATTTAATGATTCGCCGTTATTTATGCAGTCGCGGTAGGACAGATTAATATGAGCGGCATTTTGTGCTCCTAATATAACGCCTTTGGGAGAAATCATGCACTGAGTTAAACAGCCGTCTTTGATAAATCTACCGGTTATGGTATATACGCAGTATCGTTTGGAATATTTAATAGCTAAATAGACATATTTAACAGCATTTTCTGCTGTTATATAAGGCAAATCACTGTTTAAAACCACTATATCGGATTCAATATCCGGGGCGGAAAAATCGGATACAGTGGTGATTAAAAAACTGTTGTCTGTGTTAAGGCTATTCAAAATAGCAGTTCTCCTTTTTAAAAATTTATATATAAAGTATATCACAATGTAATAATTTAGACAATAGAATTAATATTGAGTTTATTAAAAATTTACTTTGTATTTTATGGTTGAAATATTAATAAAAATGAGTTAGAATTATATAAATAATATATAATTAAAATTATAGAGGACATCAGAAAATGGAAAATTTCTTTATACAGCCCTTTGATATATCATATCAAAAATATAAAAGATACATATATATTGCTATAGATGGCAATAGAATTTTTAAAGAGTTTTATATAATTACCGATACAAAACTCAGCGGTAAAATAATTATAACAGTTATAGCTGTCAGAAATGATAAAAAAGTGGTAGCTTATATTAACAATGAAGATGAATACGAAAAAATAAAAAAAAGCTCTCATATTAGTGCGATTTATTATTCTGAAATAAAAATGCTCACTAATGACAGCAGAAATCTTCAGTATTTGAAATTGTTTT
>JAHHUB010000179.1 GCA_020024175.1 Oscillospiraceae bacterium
TTTTTGTTGTAACAAGGGACAGGATATTTTCTTTTGGGATAAAACTTATCTGTTTTTTTATAATTCCCTGTTCCAAAGTTATGCCTTTTTCGTCAGCATAATAAACTTTGCAAAACCATTGTATAATTCCCAATCCCAAAATTGATGCAACTATGCAAATATCCAGCCATGCACCTGAAAGCCAGCTTACCAAATCTCCTGTAATAGCATTAAAAAGCCCTCGTATAAGGGGAATGACAAGAAGTATCAGCAGCCGCCATATATTAACTATAATTTGAATGGGATGACATCTATATTTGGAAATCATGATTTTTCTCTCCTGATATAATCATATAAAAAGTTCAGGTCATCGGAACGAAGTCCTGTGGCAATAAGCTGAGATCCTGCTCCCACAATGCGGAATGTGTAAATTTTAAAAAGTTTTTCCAAAGGTGTGGCACTTTTAACAATAAACTGTATATTTTTTAAGGGTACGGATTTTGTCATAGTGTAAATTACACCATAATTTTTTATAAAAATGTTACCATCACGGCAGTAGGATAATTTTTTGTATTTTATCGGAAAATAAAAAGCATAAAAGAATGTAAAGATTATAAGCCATAGAGAGGTTGATATTATCCACAAATCAGAATAAGTTTTGAAAAACCAACTGCTTAATATGGAGGGAATAAGGCAGATAAGAGCCAGTCTTATCCGCCATACCCACAGAATATTTTTTGAGGCATTGAAACTAAACATAAAAGCCTCCTTATAAATCTTTCATGGTAAGTGAAATGCGTTTTCTGTCTATATCAACCGAAAGAATTTTAACTTTTACAATATCTCCCACTTTTAAAGCTTCAGAGGGGTGTTTAATATATCGGTTTGTTATTTGGGAAATGTGTACAAGTCCGTCCTGGTGTACACCAATGTCGATAAATGCTCCAAAGTCAATTACATTTCGCACTGTACCGTCTAAAATCATATCAGGTTTTAAATCTTTGATGTCAAGTAAATCTGAACGCAGCATAGGAGGTGGAAGAGTATCTCTTGGGTCTCTGCCCGGTTTCATAAGTTCTTCCACAATATCTTTTAAAGTGGGTATACCGGCTCCTGTTTCCTCACTCAATTTATCCATGCCATATATTTCGGCTTTTTTGTCCAAAGAGGAAAGAGAGCCATTTTTAATTTCCTCACGGTTACAGTTTAAAATAGAGAGGAGTTTCTCAGCACTTTTATAGCTTTCAGGGTGAACTGCGGTATTATCCAGAATATTCTCACTTTCGGGAATACGCAAAAATCCCGCACATTGTTCAAAAGCTTTTTTGCCAAGTTTGGGAACATTTAAAAGTTGTTTTCTGTCAGTGAAAATTCCGTTTTCTTCACGGTAGGCAATAATGTTTTTAGCAAGTGAAGGACCAATGCCTGCTACATAGGACAAAAGTGAATGGGATGCGGTATTTACATCTACTCCCACATTGTTTACACAGTCTTCCACTACTCCTGTAAGAGCGGTATCAAGCTGATTTTTTGGCATATCATGCTGATACTGACCTACACCTATGGATTTTGGGTCTATTTTTACAAGCTCTGCCAAAGGATCCTGAAGGCGTCTGGCTATGGATACGGCACTGCGAAGGGAAACATCATATTGTGGAAATTCTTCAGCACCCAGTTTTGATGCTGAATATACAGACGCTCCTGATTCACTGACTACCATATAAGATACAGGACTATCTATTTGTTTTATAAGGTTTGCTACGAAAATTTCCGATTCTTTTGAGGCAGTGCCGTTTCCTATGGCAATAATTTCAACATTATATTTTTGAATTAATTTTTTGATTATTTCTTCAGCTTCTTTGATTTTGCTTTGGGGCGGTGTGGGATAAATAACAGTTGTATCCAAAACCTTGCCTGTTTCATCTACAACAGCAATTTTACAGCCTGTTCTGTAGGCGGGGTCTAAGCCGAGGGCAACTTTTCCTTTTACCGGAGGCTGCATCAAAAGCTGATGAAGATTTACCGAGAACACGCTAATTGATTGTTCAGATGCTTTTTCTGTCAGCATAGAACGGATTTCGTTTTCAACAGATGGAAAGATGAGTCTTTCATAAGCATCCCATCCTGCATTTTTTACAAATTCGAAGCAAGGTGAAGTTTTATTTGTTATGCTGTTTCTTTCGATGATTTTTTCTGATACAGCAGGGTCAGTTTCAATGGAAATTTTCAGTATATCTTCTTTTTCACCACGGTTCATGGCAAGTATTCTGTGTTCTGCCAATGATGATATTTTTTCTGTATAATCATAATACATATTGTACACAGTGTTTTCATCGGTTTTACCTTTGGAATTTATGGTGCCATATGTCAATATGTAGTTTCTCAGTTCTCGCCTTATAACAGCATTATCGGAGATTATTTCCGCAATTATGTCGGAAGCTCCTGCTAAAGCATCATCAACAGTTTCAATGCCCTTTTCGGGATTTATAAAGTCTTTAGCTGCATTATGTGGAATTACATCGTTTTTTTGTGCAAAAATGTCGAGAGCAAGGGGTTCAAGTCCTTTTTCTTTGGCAATGGATGCTCTGGTGCGGCGTTTAGGTTTAAAAGGTCGATAAATGTCTTCAACTTCTGTCAGAGTTATGGCATTGGAGATGGATTTTTCAATTTCATCGGTCATAAGTTCCAAATTTAAAATGGCAGATCTGACTTCTTCCTTCCTCTTGTCAAGGTTTCTGATATATGTAAGTCTGTCAAAAAGATTCCTCAGGGCAGTGTCATCCAAAGAGCCTGTGGCTTCTTTTCTGTAGCGGGCAATAAACGGAATGGTATTTCCGCTGTCAATGAGTTCTACAGCAGCTTTTATCTGATTTTCACGAATGTTAAGCTCCTGTGAGAGCTGTTTTATTATATCCATTTTTTCATCTCCCATTAAAATTATAAGTTAATTGTATCATATATAAGGCAGTTAAATCCAGTACTTTTTGCCGAATAAAACAAAAAACAGTCCCACAAAATAGCAGGACTGTTTAATTGCTGTTGTTTTTTAAGTTCAATTACTTTGCTAATTTGCAAGCGAGATGAGACTTGAGTCTAGCTGCCTTGTTTTTATGCATAAGACCTTTAGCGCAAGCTTGGTCTACTTTCTTCATAGCAAAAACAACTGCTGCTTCTTTGTTTTCTCCGTTTTCACAAGCTAAATCAGCATTTTTCATAACAGATTTAAGATTGGATTTAATCATCTTATTACGCATAGATTTTGCAGCGATTACATTTACTCTTTTTTTAGCAGATTTAATGTTTGGCATTTCATTCCACCTCCTTAACCACAATACAGTACAAGTAATAATAACATTTTTATTTGTAAAATGCAACAGGTAATTTGAATTTTTTCGGAAATAATAAT
>JAHHUB010000018.1 GCA_020024175.1 Oscillospiraceae bacterium
AAACACAGCAGAAAACCGTGAATATCTTCAAAACATCGGCACTTTGAAAGAAGCATGCCGAAAAGGAGTCATTTTAGAAGCAAAAGCAACTGTCTGTACCGGAAGCCATGATTTAATAGTGGATTTAGGGTTTTCCAAAGGAATAATTCCCCGAGAGGAAGGAGCTTTGGGAATAACTGAAGGCACAGCTCGGGATATAGCTCTTATTTCAAAAGTAAATAAACCTGTTTCATTTGTTGTAACAGATTTTAAAATTGATGAAAACGGAAATGTAATACCGGTTTTATCAAGAAGACTGGCTCAGGAAAAATGTGTAGAAGACTATATTTCCCGTCTTGAAAGCGGAGATATTATAGATGCTCTTGTAACACATTTGGAGCCTTTCGGTGCATTTGTGGATATAGGCTGCGGTATCCCCTCTCTGCTGCCTATAGATGCCATTTCAATTTCACGAATTTCCCACCCTGCTGACAGATTTTCCGCAGGTGATTTTATAAAAGTAATTGTAAAAGATCATGAATCTGACAGCCGAATAACTTTAAGCCATAAGGAACTTTTGGGCACATGGGAAGAAAATGCCTCGCTTTTCTCCATAGGAGAAACAGTGGGAGGCATTGTGCGTTCTGTGGAAAGCTATGGCATTTTTGTGGAACTCACACCCAATTTGGCAGGTCTTGCCGAACCTAAAGAAGGGGTTTATCCCGGTCAGCAAGCCGGTGTCTACATAAAAAACATAATTCCTGACAAAATGAAAGTAAAGTTAATTGTGGTGGACTCTTTTGACAATCCCCGTCCGCCTGAAAATCTAAAATACTTTTACAGCGAAAATCACATCAAACATTGGCAGTATTCGCCTGAATTTTGCGAAAAAAACATAAGCTCTGATTTTTAGGTTTTATAAAAATCCCGATTGTCCCATTGATACAAAATCATACCCAAGCTCATTGTCAGATGCACTGAATATAAGATGATCCACCAAATATACCGAAAGCTTTTTCAAAATATCTCTAAGTTCCAGAGTAGTGGTAATATCCGCTTTTGATGGAATTGCAAAACCTCTGGGATGATTATGGGATACCACCACCTGTACAGCTCCTGTTCTAAGAGCTATTTCTGCAATTTTTCTGGGATTTACCGAAGTTGAATTTACTGTACCTCTGGAAACTTTTTCACAGCTTATTAAATGACCGTTGCTGTCCAAACATATTAGATATACTATTTCATCTGTCTGACCTATATATTTAGGCCCAAGAAATTTTCCCATTTTTTCCGTTGAGCTTAAATCAGTGAGATTTTTTACTTTATCGGTTCTGTAGTATCTGCACATATTGGGAACAAGCTTTAAAAGTATTGCAGTTTTTTCTCCCACACCCTCCACTTTCATAAGTTCGTCCTCGGATGCTTCCAGCACAGCACTGAAAGAACCGAATCTTTCAATCAAAGCCTTGGCTACAGGTTTGGTATCTGCTCTGGGTATACTGTAGAAAAGCAAAAGTTCCAGCACCTCATATGGCTTAAAAGACTCTAGCTGATTATCTGCAATATATCTTTCACGAAGTCTTTGTCTGTGTCCTTTTGTCTCATCTTCAGTCATTCTCTTTTACATCTCCTTAAATTAAATAATATATTTTATTATGCAATATTTTCTTTTTATAGTCAAGCACAGCTCTTATAAATCTTTATCTATTGCAAAAAATATTTTTTCAGACTATAATTACTATAATATTTTAATGAAAGTGAGATTTAATTTAATATGAAAATAACAGGCTGTATATTTGACCTTGACGGAACTCTCCTTGACTCAATGAAACTTTGGTCAAACGTAGGACATGATTATATTGTTTCTATGGGTAAAAATCCCCATGATGATTTAGACAAAAAACTTCGTGAAATGAGTATGCAGCAAGCTTCCGCTTATTTTATAGAAGACTATGGCATAGTAAAATCCCCAGAGGAAATAGCTCAGGGAATAAATGATATAATGGAAGACAACTATAAATATCGTGCTTTCCCCAAAGAAGGGGTTATAGATTTTCTAGAAGATATGATGAAAAAAGGCGTTAAAATGTGTATAGCCTCCGCTACAGACACTTATTTGATTGAATATGCTCTAAAAGCCAATAACATGGAAAAATACTTTAAAAAAATTTTTTCCTGTACTGATATAGGCAGTGGAAAAGACAAACCGCATATTTACAACGAAGCTCTTAAATTTCTGGGTACCGACAAGGAAACCACTTATGTTTTTGAGGACGCTTTATATGCCGTAAACACCCTTAAAGACAACAATTTCAAAGTGGTGGGAATAGCCGATGAATTTTCCGATGACCACAGGGAATTTATTAAAAACAAAGCAGATATTTTTGTAAATTCATTTTGTGAATTAAAAGATATTTTTTAAGGTTTTACACTATGAAAGAATTTATCATAAAAGAAAATGATGCCAATCAGAGAATGGATAAATTTATCGGCAAATCCGTTCCAAATCTGCCTAAATCCATGATGTACAAATACATTCGCACAAAACGCATTAAATTAAACGGTAAAAAATGTGATATTTCCACACGCCTGTCTGTAGGAGATATAGTTGAAATGTACATAAACGATGAGTTTTTTGTTGAAAACCAGGAAAAATACGAATTTTTACAAGCTAAAAATGATATTGACATTGTTTATGAAGATGAAAACATCATGCTTATAAACAAACCTCAGGGTTTGGTTGTACATGAGGACAATGAACACACCACTGATACCCTTATAAATCGTATTCTCCGTTACCTGTATGAAAAAGGTGAATATAATCCCGACATGGAGCTTAGTTTTACCCCATCTCTCTGTAACAGAATTGACAGAAATACCTGTGGCTTTGTAATTTTGGCTAAAAATGCAGAAGCACTTCGTGAGATGAATGAAATTGTCAAAGAAAGAATGGTTACAAAAAAATATCTTTGTATTGTTCATGGAATTCCTAAAAATAAATCCGACACCTTAAAAGATTTTCTATATAAGGACAGCAGTAAAAACACTGTAACCATCACAAAAAAACCAAACAGTGAAACCAAAACAGTTATTACCAAATACACTGTGATAAAGTCAAAAGGTGAATTTTCACTTTTGGAAGTTGAGCTTATCACAGGAAGAACACACCAAATACGTGCTCATATGGCATATATCGGTCATCCTTTAGTTGGAGATACCAAATACGGATTTAACCGCGACAACAAAGGCACAGGGTTTAAATATCAGGCTCTTTGTGCCTATAAGCTCAGCTTTGAACCGGATGAAAGTATTAAACTCCTATCCTATCTTAAAGGGAAAACTTTTGAAATCAAAAACATTGATTTTGCAGATAAATTTTTAAAAGGTGAGCTTTTTGAAAATACTTCCCCATCTTACAAATCAAACACAATAAAAACTAAACACTAAAGGAGAAATCATAATTGAAAAATTTTTACGGAGTTTCTTTTTCCGAATTGTCAGATTATCTCCTGAGTTTGGAAGAAAATCCAGCCAAAACCAAAATAATATTTTCTGCAGTATACAGGGATAAAATCTCTGATTTTTCTGAAATAATCAACCTAAAGGGAAGTTTAATACAAAAACTTTCCCAAGATTTTTCTCTTTCCCTGCCCAAAATGATAAATAGGCTTTCTGATGATGAAGCTGAAAAAATGCTTTTTGCCATGGATGATGATAAAATTATCGAAGCGGCAGTTATGAAGCAAAAATATGGCAACAGCCTGTGCATATCTTCTCAAATAGGCTGCAATATGAATTGTGCATTCTGCCGCAGCGGTAAAAATAAAAAAGAACGCAATCTGGAAACCTCTGAAATGGTGGGACAAATCATGTTTATGGAAAGAGAATTAAACATGAAAATCTCCACTGTTACCATTATGGGAATAGGTGAACCTTTTGATAATTATGACAATGTGATGAAATCCATTGACATAATAAATTGCCCCTATGGTTTTTATCTGGGACAAAGACATATTTCTCTTTCCACTTGCGGAATTGTACCGAAAATCCATGAATTTTCAAAACGGGAAAATATAAATTCTCTGGCAATAAGCCTTCATGCCCCAAATGATGAAATAAGAAATCTCCTTATGCCGATAAATAAAACTTATCCGTTAAAAGAACTTATAAATGCTGTAAAAGACTTTTGCAGTACTGCCAACAAGCGTGTTTTTATGGAATATATTATGCTTTCCAGCATAAATGACAGTGTTGAAAATGCCGCAGAGCTTGCCGATCTTCTAAAAGATATAAACTGTACAGTAAACCTGATTCCCTATAATGACACGGAAATAGAGGGCTTTAGCCGTAGCAGTATGAATCAAATGATGAAGTTTTACGATGTGTTAAAGAAAAACCACATAAGGGTTACTATGAGAAGGGAGTTCGGAAGTTCCATAAAAGCCGCCTGTGGACAGCTTAAATCCGATTATATAAAAATATAAAGTGATAAAATAATTCATATTTTCCTAAATACAAAGATAAACCCGAAAATCACATATAAAAATTATGTGATTTTCGGGTTTATTTCTGTAAATTATGTAATTGCTCTGTTTACCAGCCAATTTTAAAATTATAAAACTTTATGTTTTTAAGCCAATAATAGGACGGTTCTGTAACTACATATCAAAAAATAAATTTTTTCCTGGGAAAACAGGATCACAGGTGGTTTGTACACCTAATTTTCTCAAAGTGCTTTCATCTCCGTAATGCAGCATTTGTGTGGAGTGCAAATCACAGTTTCTGAAATCCTTCAAAAATTTTATGGCAAATTCAGCTGTGGGGTTAAATGAGGCAGAAATACAAACTGCCGAAAGCACATCATCAAGTTTAAGCACATCGGAACGGCTTCCCAATACATCAACTTTAAGTTTAAGCATAGGTTCTAAAGCCAAAGCTGAAATAAGCTGTAATTTATCATCTATCCCTGCCATTACTTTCAGTGCATTAAGTATACAGGAACTGGTGGCACTCATAATACCTGTAGCTCTGCCTGTGATAATTCTTCCGTCATTAAGTTCTATTGCAACTGCTGGAGCGTTTTTAGCTTTTGCTTTTTCTCTTGCCGGAACAACACATCTTCTGTCCTCCGGTTTTAAATCAAGCTGAACCATAATAGCGCGGATTTTTTCAACGGTTTCTGTGCTTTCCTTACCCTGTTTATTTGCACATACTCCTTTTAAGTATCTTCTTATTACTTCCTGTTTGCAGGCTTCTATACATACTTCATCATCAGAGATAGCATATCCTGCCATATTTACACCCATATCTGTAGGACTGCGGTAAAAATTTTCATCTCCTGTGATTTTTCCGATAATGGTTCTCACAATAGGAAAGGCTTCAATATCTCTGTTATAGTTTACGGTAGAAACGCCATATGCTTCCAAATGATAGGGGTCAATCATATTTACATCCATAAGATCTGCTGTGGCTGCTTCATAAACAAGATTTACCGGGTGTTTGAGAGGAAGATTCCAAACAGGGAATGTTTCAAATTTAGCATAACCTGATTTAATACCTCTTTTGCTGTCATGGTACATCTGGGAAAGACAGGTGGCAAGCTTACCTGAACCGGGGCCAGGAGCTGTAACTACAACCAAAGGTTTGGTAGTTTCAATATATGGGTTAGAGCCGAAACCATCTTCACTCACTATATGATTTATATCATTGGGGTAGCCTGATATGGGTTTATGAATGTAGTTTTTTACCCCCAGAATATTCATTTTGTTGACAAATCTGTCCACAGCTTCCTGACCTGTGTACTGGGTGATAACCACACAGTTTACACTGATACCCATTTCGGTTATATCATCGATAAGACGAAGTAAATCCATTTCATAGGAAATACCCAAATCAGAACGAATTTTTGTTTTTTCAATATCGGATGCACTTATACAGAAAATAATTTCAGCTTCATTTCTCATTTCATAAAGAAGGCCGATTTTTCCGGATGCATCAAATCCCGGCAGAACTCTTGCAGCATGAAAGTCATCAAAAAGTTTACCACCAAATTCCAAGTACAGTTTTCCGTTAAATTTTTCTATTCTTTCTTCTATACATTCTCTTTGTTTTTTTAAATATTTATCTTTATCAAATCCTATTTTATTCACAGAATACACCCCAAGTCTGTTTTTTAATATATTATTTATTGTATCATAAATAATATATCAATTCAACATCATACCTGACTTTTTTCAAAATCCTCAGCAAAAAACTCATCTATCCCTTTTAAAATTGCAAAAGCTATGTTTTTTTGGTAATCTTCATTTTTTAATTTTGCCAGTTCCTCCGGATTGGAAATAAATCCACATTCGATTATCACTCCGCAGTTTGGACTGTATTCCAAAAGATAATACTCTTTTCCCGAAGATTTTTCAATTCTCCTGTTGCTGCTGTCTGCAATTTCTTTTATGCTTTTTTGTATATAGGAGGCAAGAATTTGACTTTTAGGCTTTTTATCATTGTAAAAAACCTGAGCTCCTTTTATACTTTTGTCGGGAAATTTATTTTGGTGTATTGAAATAAACAGTGCATTGGGGTTATTTTTCAGTATTTCCAATCGATTATTCATGTCAGCTACTTTCTTTTCTCTTATAGTTTTGGCATTTTCAGGTAAAATTATATTGTCATCACTGCGGGTAATTATTACATCATAACCCGCTAATTTAAGCATATCCTGAAGCTTTAATCCTATATCAAGGTTTATATTTTTTTCTTCTGTGCCATCATCAGCCACTGCTCCCCCGTCAAAACCGCCATGACCTATATCCAAAACTACGGTTTTTCCGTCTGCTGATTCATTTTTCATAACAGAAACATATGATTTTAAATCCAATATTTCCAAAGCCAAATTTCCTATACTTATAACCAGTGCCAAAAACAATGCAAAAATAAATTTATTTTGGTATTTTTCTTTCATATTTACACACCCTCCTCTCATCAAAAATATGATTTTTATTTTTTAATTATGCTGTTTTGCCACCAAAGCATAAAAGTTTGCCTGATTTTAATTTTACTGTATTTTAACTTAAATTTATGTAAGTATACTTGCAAAAAAACACCCACATATAAGAAATGGTGTAAATCATTTCACTTGTGGGTGCATGTAAATATAAATCTCTGTATAAAGTTTTAATCACTTTTTCTTTAAGAAAATCCTGTATTTTAAAATGTCTGTATATTTTGATCTCCCAAACCGAAACTCACTGATAAACCGTGGTCTATTTTATTCATGGCACCATTATCCAGTTTTCCCATTCTTTCTTTAAGTCTTTGTTTATCCAAAGTACGTATCTGTTCCAGCAGAACTACCGAATCCTTGGAAAGTCCACAGCCTTCCGAGTTAAGTTCTATATGAGTGGGAAGCTTGGATTTTTCTTTCTGACTGGTAATTGCTGCCGCTATTACAGTTGGACTGAACCTGTTTCCTACATCATTTTGTATAATTAAAACGGGGCGTACACCACCTTGTTCGGAGCCCACCACAGGACTTAAATCAGCATAATATATTTCTCCTCTTTTTATATTCATTATAAATCACACTCCGTATGTTTTACGCAAATTATAAATTCATATTTGTCGTATTAATATATTTGCCTTTTCATTTAATTTTTAAACATACCTGATTATATTTTATTTAGAAATTTTTATTTTGACACTGAGAAAAAATATATAAAAACAGCGAAACCGCTTTTTTATAAGCAATTTCGCTGTCTGTTTGTTTTTTTATCAAATTATTTCTTAATAGTAAAGTTATTAAATTCCATAGAGAAATTCTGTTCTGGGATTTCCAGTTTCATTTTGTTGCCTTCAGCCAAATTAATAACTACAACAAACTGAGCCTGCCCTGTATCACCTTTAATTACAATATTATTTTCGATAAAGTTAATTTCCCCGCCTTTTTCTTCCAAAAGTGAGTTGAAAACTTTTTCGGCTATTGCCACAGCAGTTTTTTCCACTACATTTCCATTTCCCATAGTAAATGCAAAATCTTTGTATTTTATTTCGGCTTTCTCATCCATAATGGTTATGGAAATATCTTTAAGACTTTCGGGACTTGTAAAATAAACATCAAAATAATCATTATTTTCTTTATTCAGCACTCCGTAAGCCTCAAAATCTTCATATACTATATGAACTCCGCTGCTGAAATCAGACTGCAAATCTTCAAGAATTTTCTTTTTCTCTTCTTCATTTTCTTTATTTGTACAAGATGTCAGCAAAACAGTAAGACAAGTCAGAATAAGCAAAAGTTTTTTAATTATAAAAATCATCTCCCAACTAATTATTCTCTATATCTTTGAAAATTTCTCCCAAATCCACAAATATATCCGATGGCTGCATACAATGTTTGGAAAGACGCTTACTGCACATATCCCCGGCAGTTCCATGGATATATGCCCCTGCAAATGCCGCCTCGGAAGCAGACATTCCCTGAGCGATAAGCCCTGCAATAAGTCCTGTCAGCACATCACCGCTGCCTGCTTTTGACAAACCTGAATTTCCGGTACAATTTATACATATATCACCGTTTGGTGAGGCAATTATGGTATTATGACCTTTAAGCACTACAGTTATCCCATATTCTTTTGCAAAAGAAACTGCTTTGTTAAATCTGTCTTTGTGAACTTCTTCCGCAGTGCATTTTAAAAGTCTTGCCATTTCACCCTCATGAGGGGTTATTACCACAGGGCATTTAGCTTCTTTTAATATATCTATATTTTCTGCAAGACAATTTATTCCGTCTGCATCTATAACCACCGGATTTTCCTGCTTTTCCAAAAGGTCTTTTAGGAATATATCCAAATTCTCGGCTTTTCCCAAACCACAGCCTATGCTTATAACATCACTTTTGTTAATTAAATTCATAACATCATCTGTTTTAGGAAATTTTATACTGCCATAACTATCGCTTTCGGTTCTGAAATAAGTAACTTCGGGAATATGTCCAGCCACGGTACTGCAAACCAAAGATATTGACATCAATGTAACATAACCAGCTCCACTCAATGCTGCAGCTTTTGATGAAAGTACTGCTGCTCCTGTATAAGATGCACTTCCCGCTATGTTCAGAACATTTCCGAAATTGCCCTTATGTCCGAAATCACTTCTTTGAGGAATAGTTTCTTTGACTTTATCATAATTTAATATGTCAACTCTGGAAAACAGGTCTTTTCTGGCTTCTTCCGGTATTTTAATGTCAACTACATCTACCTGTCCGCATTTTTCGGCGGAATGAGGCATTATATGACAGGGCTTAATGCTGTCAAAAGTAATGGTAAAATCTGCATCTACACATTCTTCGTCAAATTCTCCTGTATCTCCGTTTACACCTGATGGCACATCCAGTGAAACAACTGCTGCCACAGCATTATTTATAAGCTTAAATAAATTTTTGTTTTCCTTAGTGAGTTTTCCATGAAAACCGGTTCCGTAAACTGCATCTATAATTATATCAACATCATCAAACTTCTTTTCCACTGAGGATGTATTAAAATCATAGGAAAGGACAGGTATGTTTTCACTTTTGATAATTTCAAGATTTTTTTCTGCAATTTCCGTTTTTGGATATTCATCGGCAAAAATAACTGTTACATCAGCTCCGGCTTTCACCGCATATCTGGCTAAAACCAAACCATCTCCGCCGTTATTTCCTCTGCCGCATATAACAGCACATTTTCTGTTACTAAATCCAAGCTTGGACAGAATATTTTCAAAAGCTGCTCTTCCTGCATTTTCCATCATTTCTTCACAGGAAATTCCCATTTCATTTGCTCTGTTTTCAATCATTTTCATCTGCAGAACAGATACAACCTCTACCATAATTACAGCACACTCCTTTTTTCCGCTGTTACAAAAGCTACGGCATATTCTTCCGTATGGCTCAGCGATATATAAAAATCAATATTTTCATATTTTTTCGCCAATTTTCCTTCCAAATGTATATAAGGTTTTCCGCTTTCGTTTCTGAGAACAGAAACTTTATTCATTTCGGAAAATTGTATCCCCGTTCCTACTGCTTTAAAAAAAGCTTCTTTTCCGCAAAAATTAGCTGCTATTGTTTGGGGATTCATTTTTTTCTTTTCAAAAAGCTCATATTCCCCAGAGGAAAATACTCTTTTGATAAATCTGTTTAACTTTACTGATTTTTCTATTCTGGAAACTTTCAAAATATCAGTACCAACCCCATAGATCAAAAAAAATTCCCTCCTTAGGATAAGTTTTATTTTAATTATATTAATTATATCACATTTTATATTAATTTTACAATATAAAGTTTCTTTGGATTTATACTGAATATATAAAAATAAATGCGATTTTCAGTATTGTTTAAAAATTTCAACCGAATCTAAACCAACAGTTGAATTTTCTTTTTTAAAATTAAACTTATTGGTTATATAAAACAACCGTTCGGTTATTTACATTTTTATTGTTTTAGCCTAAAATAAAATTAAAGAAAAACCCATGGAATATCTAAAAAAATATATAAGATAAGGAGTAAAATATTATGAAAAAATCATTGGGAGAAAAAATATCCGAATACAGAAAAAATTTAGGTATGACACAGGAAAATCTGGCTGAAAAATTGGGAGTTTCTGCTCAGGCTGTTTCCAAATGGGAAAATAATGTAAGCTGTCCTGACATAAATATGCTCCCTGCACTGGCTAATATCTTTGGTATTACCGTTGATGAACTTTTGCAGGAAGAAAATAAACAGGATGCCTACATAGTTCCCAAAGAGGAACGCAAGGACATCAACAAAATGATGTTTAAAATCCGTGTTTTAAGTCAGGAAGGTGATAATATCAAAGTAAATCTTCCCATGGCAATTATAAAGCTTGCTATGGAAAAAAGAACTGCCGATAATTTTATAAACATCAAAAATGATGCTATGAAAGAAATCGACTGGAACAGCATTCTCTCCATGATTGAAGAAGGAGTTATGGGAAAACTTATTGAAATTAACAGTACTGACGGTGACATAGTTGAAATTTATGTGGAATAGAAGGTGCTTAATGTGAGAATTATAGTAAGAGATTCCGATGGCACAAACCTTAATATACCAATTCCCAACATACTTTTGAGCAAGGTTTTAAGTGGTAAAATAAATAACAAATATATAAATAACATCAATTTAATCGGTGACAGTACAAATTCAGACAGAAATTCTGAATTTATCAATGAGGCAGTAAAAATTCTTCTGACTACAGCCAAAGAACAGAAAAAACTTTACAGAGAATTTGTTTTGGTGGAAGTAAACAGTGCTGACGGAGATTATGTTAAAATAACAATTTAAAATAGTTAAACGGGATTAAATATCATATATATTTAGTCCCGTTTTTGTGGTTTATCTAAAATCTCTTTTTAAAATTTCTCATAAACAGAAATTAACTTGCAAAAAATTCACTTATATGATACTATTTTCTAAAATAATATTATAAAAAGGAGCTTTGCTATGGCAATTTACAAACTATGGGAAAACCCCGAAATTCAGCGCACAACAAATATGAACAGTCGCAGTTATTTTAATTCCTACTCAGCTTTTGAAAACTGGAAAAACGGCGACAGTGAAAACACATTTTCATTAAACGGAAAATGGCAGTTTATGTATTTAGATGCCCCTGAATACTCTCCCGAAGGATTTTTTAAACCTAATTTTGAAAGCGACAAATTTGACAGCATAGAAGTGCCATCCTGTTGGCAGCTTAATGGCTACGGTCAAATGAGATACATAGACGAACTCTATCCTTTTCAGGTAAACCCTCCCCTTGTTCCAATTAACAACCCCACAGGAATTTACAAGAGAAAATTTAACTACAAACTCACAGGCAACCGTGAAATTCTCCGCTTTTACGGAGTAGACAGTGCATATCACATTTGGATTAACGGCAAAGAAGCAGGCTTTGCAAAAATAAGCCGAGCTCTTACCGAATTTGATATTACAGATTTACTCATTGACGGTGAAAATGACATCACTGTAAGAGTATATCAATGGTCAGACGGTAGCTATTTGGAAGATCAGGATATGTGGTGGCTTTCCGGAATTTTCAGAGATGTTGAAATTCTCTCCCAAAGCAAAAATCATGTAAATGATGTATATATAAAAACAACTCTTTCAGAAAATTACACTAAAGCACAAATCAATGCTGAAATTGATTTTTCAGGCGAATGTAAAAATGTGGAAGTTTCTCTTTATGACCAAAACAAAAATAAAGTTATGGATTTAACTTATAATGAAAAAACTTGTGTATATACAGCACAAATTAAAAATCCACTGCTTTGGAGTGCCGAAACTCCAAACCTTTATTACATAGGTATAAATATTCCAAAGGAAGAATTTGTCCCTGTGGAATTTGGTATCAGAGAAATTAAACTTGAAGGCAGCAACTTCTTTATAAACGGAAAAGCAGTTATGCTAAAAGGCATTAACCGCCACGATGTAAACTGCAAAACTGCCAGAACTGTCAGCTTTGATGATATGCTCTGGGATATAAAAACAATGAAACAGTATAACATCAATGCTGTAAGAACTTCTCACTATCCAAACCACCCATACCTCATTCACCTTTGCAATGTATACGGACTTTATGTTATCAGTGAAGCGGATTTGGAATGTCACGGATTTGAAGATGTGGGCTATTGGAACTGGCTTGCAAACAGCAATCTTTGGACAAATGCTTTCATTGAAAGAGCCATGACTATGGTTAAAACTTTCAAAAATAACCCCTCTGTCATTATGTGGTCTTTGGGAAATGAATCAGGTTTTGGCAGCAATTTCTACAAAATGGGAGAAGCTGTCAGAGCTTATGACAGCACCCGTCTTATTCACTATGAAGGTGATTATGATGCAGCTATTTCCGATGTTTACAGCTCCATGTATCCAAACACTGAAAGAATAGAACAAAGAGCCATGAGAAATGAAGAAAAACCTTTCATTCTCTGTGAATACTGTCATGCTATGGGCAATGGCCCTGGTGCTCTCAAGGAACACATGGATTTAATGAAAAAATACAAGCGTTTCCAAGGTGGATTTATCTGGGAATGGATTGACCACGGCATTGAAAGTTTTGATGAAAATGGCAATATATTCTACAAATACGGCGGAGATTACGGAGAATGGCCCAATAACGGCAATTTCTGTATGGATGGTATGGTATTTCCATGGAGAGAACCTTCTCCATCACTTTTGGAATATAAAAAAGTAATTTCCCCTGTTATAATTTCAAATGGAAATAACAAAAATAAAATTACCGTTAAAAATGAATATGATTTTATTTCTTTGGAACATCTTAATTTGACATGGGAACTTTTGGAAAATGGTCTTGTTATTCAAAATGGTGATTTAGGTGCTTTTGATATAAAATCCTTTGAGGAAAAAGAAATTTCCCTGCCTGTTGCAGCTTTTACAGCTAAACCCAATGCAGAATACAGAATACATATTAAATTTACCACTAACCGTGATTTTAACTGGGCAGCAAAGGGGCATTTAGTTGCATGGGAAGATTTACCTTATGAAACTGATAATACTCAAATCAGTGCTCATGCAATAAAATCCCCGCTTAGAATCAGTGAAAATCAATTTGAAACTGTAATTTCAGGTGATAAATTCTCAGTAACTTTTGATAATCTTTTCGGAAAGCTTACCAAAATACAAAAAGACGGAAAAGAATATCTTGATGACGGAATTTCTATGGATTTTTGGAGAGCTGACATTGACAATGATATGTATATCAAAAATGATCGCAAGAAAAAATATTTTATGCAGCTTTTTGAATCACGTCCAACAGAATTTAAAGTTGCCAATGAAAATGACTTTGTAAAAGTTGAAATAACTACCCGTGAAGCCCCTGTCAGTCAAGCCTATGGTTTTGATGTAAAATGGGTTTACAAAATTTACAGTGATGGTATAATCTCACTTAACCTTTTGGGCAAAAAAGTGAATACTCATCTAAATGCACCATATGAATTGCCGAGAATAGGCATCAAATTTGCCATGCCTAATGAATTTGACAATGTAACATGGTACGGATTAGGAGATGGAGAAAACTATGTTGACAGCAAAACCGCTGCAATGACAGGTCGATGGAACAAAACAGTTCAGGAACTGCACACACCATACCCATTCCCACAGGAAAACGGAAACAGAGGTGGTATCAGATGGGTTTCATTTGATAACAAAAACAGCGGACTTCTGATAAAATCCACCGACAAACAATATGAATTTACTGCTCATGATTACACCGCAGAGGCACTTGACAATGCAAAACATCTGAACGAACTCAAACACTGTCATAAAACCATAGTAAACATAGATGTAATGAATACAGGTGTAGGTTCAAACTCCTGTGGACAGGGACCTTTGGATTGCTACAAATGTAAATTTGATGATTTCTCAATGAATGTTGAATTTTCTGTTTTCGGAAACTTTGATGAAAGAGAAAAAGAAACACTGAGAAAATATTAAACTAAACTCCACTGACAATAAACTCACCATAAATATTTAAAACACATCTGTATTGGAATTTGTTTTACAATTCTTATACAGGTGTGTTTTTTATAAAATTTTTTAACTTATATTTCTATTCCGCCGTTTACCCCAAGCACCTGTCCTGTTATAAATGAGGATTGGTCAGATGCTAAAAAATATATACTTTCCGCAATTTCCCTTGCTTTCCCCATTCGGCACAGTGGTGTTTCATCATTTAATATATCTATGGCTTCCTGTGTTAAATGTGCATTCATAGGTGTTTCTATAGCTCCTGGAGCTATGCAGTTTACTCTGATGCTGCTGGGTCCCAGTTCCTTTGCCAGCCCCTTTGTCAACCCGATAACACCTGCTTTTGCAGCAGAATAATGTACTTCACAGGAGCCACCGTTTGTTCCGTAAATTGACGAAATATTAACTATAGACCCTTCATGATAACAAAGCATTTGTCTTGCAGCTTCCTGACAGCAGTAAATTACACCTTTTAAATTCACATCAATCATGGTGTCTATATCTTCGTCAGTTAAATCTGTGAAAAGCGATTGCTGACTTATACCCGCATTACACACCACTGAATGAATTTGTCCGAATTTTTTTTCGGCTTCTTTAAACATGAATTTTACTTCCTCATGCTTTGATATATCCGCTTTTAAAACTAAGGTTTCAACACCCATTTCTGACAATATTTTAGCAAGTTTAGCTGCATTACCCTCTGAATTGTTATAATTAATAACTACATTCCAACTTTTTTCTCCAAAAAGCAGAGCGGTTTCATATCCTATTCCTTTAGATGCTCCTGTTATGATAACTGTTTTCTTTCCCATAAAATTCCCCTTTATCATTAAATTTATCATAAAATTACATTATTTGAGTTTTTATTTATTAACAAGTTAATTAAATGTATTAAATATACCAAATATTTCATATATAAATGCAGCTATTTCAACAAATATTAATTATATTTTTTGTTTGATATTGACAACGTGAGGTTTAGCTGATACAATAGTAAATGTACTGAAAGTGATGAAAACACTTTAAATTATATTAATTCGATTATTTCTTACCCTTCTACAATAAATTATACAAACAAAGAGAACTCGCTGTCAATAGCGAGTCTTTTTGTTCACAGATAAAAATAAAAAAGCAAATTTTAAACATATTATATCACAACGCACAAATTAAATATTTTAGGAGGATTTCATATGAATTATCCCTGTCCCTGCTGTGGTTATAAAACCTTACCTGTTCCGGTAGATGAAGCTATTGCATATATTTGCCCTGTCTGCTTTTGGGAAAATGATATTTTTATACAAAGTACAGAAGAACCCAGTGATCAAAACCATGGTATGACCTTATCTAAAGCCAGAGAAAATTTTAAAAAATACAAAGCTGTTGACAAAAGATTTCTATATCATGGTACGGATATTTATGCCAGAGAACCAAAAGAAGAAGAAAAACCACCTGAAATACCACCTGACCCTCCTTTTTGTGAAGTTTCCGTTTGTG
>JAHHUB010000180.1 GCA_020024175.1 Oscillospiraceae bacterium
TATTGAAAATCTTTGTGATTGGACAGAAAATCTTTGCGACTGGACAGAAAATCTTCACGGATACAATATGTAATTGAAATGTAATTAAAAAATTATCCCCTGTATTACTAAATACAGGGGATAATTTTCTTTATACAATAAAAGCGTATGGTTTTAATAAAACGAGGAATCTGTTTGTAATAGCCACATCAAGTGATTTAACAATTTGTAAAAAGATTGAAGAATAAAGGCTTTTTTATGTTGCTTATAACCATCATCTATGTGTATCTCTATACTACAAATAACTTATTCTCCACAAAATGGGATTAGCTTACCTGTGATGGCATTTATAGTAAGTTCTTACAGTTTACTAATGGCAGAGTTATGGCTGCTGGTTAGGGTACAAAATCTGAAGTATGCAGTCAAGGCTTTAATATATGGGTAAGAACCAAAAATGGAGATTTTTGGAGTGTGGGGTCTATTATTCTGTGTGATTGAAAAGTTCATGATTGAGTGATAATATAAAACTGATAGGTACCAAATCAAGATATAAAAATCTTCATTATGATAGATAAGCGAGGAAAAACACTATGTCCCATACTAAAATTATTGACAATATACTAGGTGAGTAGGAACATGATATTGTGTGGTTTAGAAAAGAAACAATACCTTTTCTTGGCAAAGAACATAATGTAGTAATGTTTGTTAATTGTTACTCTGAACAGAGCATTATTCCTGAACAGCAACAGGCATATCTATGTTTTAAAAAGAATATCAACCGCTTAACGGCAGAGTTTGAAAAAGAAGTATATGCTTATTATCAATCGGTATATGAAGAATACAGAGATCGTCTTGGAGGTTTAGCTGATAAATATGCACCTATTATACAAAATACAGACGGATTAAAAGATTTGGTACAACCAAATTCTTTTAGTATTGAGCATACACCGGGTAAACGCACAATTAATTTCTGTTTCAGTACAAAATGGGATCCTGAATTTGATATTGGTATTCGATGTGTTGATGAAGTGATAACTATTGTGGGAACTCATGCTGATATACTGTGATCTAAAACTCGAATGAAAAATGAACAAAGATAACAGTACCCACTGTCTTTTGCATTTTGTATCAAAACAAAGATATATGCTATGAAGAACTTGGAGGGATTATATGAAGCGTTGTATCAATTCAAAAAATGAGATTATTCAATTTGGGGAAACACATTTTACCGGTTTCCGCTCAATCTATCCAGATAAGGCGTTTTGCAAGAGTTATTACACAACACTCCCCAATGGGGATCTTGTGGCTTGTTTTCCTTTTGCAAGACAAACGGAAACAGGGGATATTCAACATATGCAGATTGAAAGAGGTTTTTGGGATGAAAAAATCCATATACGGTTGAATGGAGTTTATCTCAGTTATTTTATGTATGATTGGTCTATGGCAATGTCCACTTATAAGGTGCTAAGTTTCAATGGGTATGGCAGACTTTCACATATATCAAAAACATACACTGTATGTTCTCCATAGTTTAATGCAGAGAACGACAAAAGTAATCTGCAAAACAGTTTACAGGAGCTGGCAAACTGGTATGAGGAGCATCTTGATGAAATTCAGGTTTCTTATCAAAAACAGCAGGTGTGGCTTGGTAATGAATATTGTGATGTTAAGATTGCAAAGAATTATTTGGAAAAAATTTCCTGCATTAACAGAAAAAGAAGTATCTGAAATGTATCAGACAGTAGATTGTCTTGCAGAGGAATTTAAGGCACTACATATTACTTCGGATGCAAAGCTTATCTCCAGTTTTGGTTATTTTTGTTATGGAAAGCTTCCACCTAAATTCAATCAATGGTTAGACGAAATCAGCACAGCCATGCTTTCCAAAAAAGGTTGGATTGCAGCAAGTGATCAGGAATATATCCATCTTTTTGCGGGCACAGCTCTTCTTTACCTTTTTCATGATAGTCAAATGCAGGTATGTCAGACAACATTAAAAAAGCAAAATCTATAAAAAATATCATTGGTATAGCTCTATAAAGAGTATAATTTGTTATGTGCTGCTGAAAGAACAGAACCAGTGGTATGGCCTTTCTTTTTGTGGCTTTGTGTAGACAAGAGGGTGACACCCTCTTGCAACATCTATGGCGGCTATCACCAGCAAGCTTAATACGATAAATCAGAATAAAAATATGAAAGGAATGATAGTTATGAGTTATGATTTGATGGTTTTTGAAAAAACTAAAGCACCTACTACAAAAAAGGATTTTATGGAATGGTATGAAAAACAAGTTGAATGGGGTGAGGAACACGATTACCAAACGATTAGTGTATCCTCTCCTGCTTTACAAAATTGGTTTATGGAAATGAAAGAAATATTTCCGCCAATGAATGGGGAATATGCACCAAATCTTAATTCTATTGATGAAGATTTGGAACAGCATACAGTTGACTATAGTATTGGATATGATGTAATTTATGCGGCATTCTCATGGACGGTGGCAGATGAAGCGTATGAACTTATGCGTAGTTTAGCCCAAAAGCACGGAGTTGGTTTTTTTGATGTAAGTTCAGATGAGGGTGATATTATCTTACCGGATGGAACTATGATAGTATGATGTTAGGCTGACCATCCTATTTATCGTTATAATCACAACTGAATATTAAAAAATTAGACCATTGACACACCTTACCGGTGAAAAGTCAGTGGTCTTTTTTCTTTATTCGATTTTTTGTACTGATAAACTGAAAGTTATAATTTTTTCCGTTTAACAGTGTCGGTGTTTGTTTACCATTCTTCTCTCCAGGAAACTGTGGAAAGCATTTCTCCATTGGCTATGAATTCCTTCAAAATTTCAATTAGGGTAGAAGGAGTGTTGCAAACAGACCATTTGGGAAAATCATAGCCTGCAATACCAACATCACTTTCATCTTCCTGTAAATTGTCATATACATAGCTGGTTTCTTCTTCCTCATCAACAATTCCAATGCGAGAATTTGTTCCTTCAATAAAAATAACCATGGAATAGGCTTCTTCCTGATTTCCCGCCTCTACATTGGTAATTTTTCCTTGCTCAATTTGTGCAAAGAGTTTGGACAATTTTTTATCTGTTAAGTTACCTTGTTCCACTGAAAGTTTTTTTGTGTTACGAACATCAACTTCATGATAGGTCAAATAATCAATATACATACTACTTACGCTCCTTTTAGGTAAAAATCATCATATGTTTTACAGAGAGAATTAAATTATTAAAATTATATCATAAATTAAAATTTTTTAATGTTGTTATGTGAAACTAACAATTAAGTTTTTGTTAACTCAACTAGAAAAGGCAAGTTGTAGAAAAATTCATATCTATAT
>JAHHUB010000181.1 GCA_020024175.1 Oscillospiraceae bacterium
CAGATCTTTTTTTGTGATTTTTTCTTCTTTTACAAAGTTTAAAAGCATTTTTTCCTTAGACCCACCGAAAATTTTATCAATAAATCCTTTTCGCTCAGAATTTATATAGTCATTCTCGCTGATTGCAGCATGATAACGATATGTTCTTGAATTAATTTCGGAAATTTCCACTGCACCTTTCTCTGCCAGTCGTTTTAGCAGTGTTTTCAAGGTACTTAAATTGCCGTCAATTTGGGAAAAAATCTCAGGAGAAGTGAGATTATCATTTTTCCACAGTACTTTCATTATAGGAAGTTCACTATTGGCAATATGTATATTTTTCTTATTCATAAAAAATCCTCCTTTTTTAGATTACATATGTAGTCTAAATTTAGTTTACACGAGTAGTCTTATTTTGTCAAGTGGTATATTGCAATAAAATATCAATAAATATTTATATAAAATTACAATTAAACATGGTATACAAAATACAATGATGAAATTTAAATACATATAAAAATCCCCTCTTTACTTGGTGTCAGGTAAAGAGGGTACATATTAAAAAACTATACAGCTTTTTATTGGTTTAATTTTGTTTTCTTACAACAGCATATTCATCATCACAACTGTAATAATTACAGCTATCAGTATTTCCAGAAAGGAAATTTCCCATTTCATCTTCGTCCAGATTTATGGAACAGTAATAATATCCGCAGTATTCATCATAAATATAATATCTGCATGTTTCACATTGATTTTTCATAAATATCACCTTTTTGGATTTACTTATTTTTCTAAATAATTTGACATTTTTTCGATTATGCTGAAAATAATAAATGCGGTAATGTCTACAGCTACTATAGTTGAGCCTATAGGAGTTCCAGAAACTATAGAAATTATCATGCCCAAAAATGCACAGCACACTGACAAAATAGCTGCACATACTGTAACTGAACGAAAACTTTTAAATATTCTCATAGCAGAAAGTGCCGGGAATATTACCAAAGCCGAAATAAGAAGTGAACCTACTAAATTCATAGCCATTACAATAATTACAGCTATGATGATGGCAATCAGCAAATTATAAAAATCCGCATTTACTCCAGATGCTTTTGAGAAATTTTCATCAAAAGTTACAGCGAAAATTTTGTTGTAAAATAAAGTAAACATAATTACAACTATAACAGACAAAACCGCACAGAAAGTTACATCCTGTTTTGTAAGAGTGAGTATAGATGTTGAACCAAACAAAGTGCTGCATACATCTCCCGACAAATTAGGTCCCGTAGAAAAAATATTCATTATAAGATATCCGATTGCCATGGCACTGACAGAAATCATAGCCACAGCAGCATCACCTTTAATTTTGGTATTTTGTCCTGTTTTTAAAAGCAAAATAGCACAGATTATAGTGGCTGGTAAAACAAAAACCATATTATTTGTAAGATTTAGAGCAGAGGCTACAGCTATAGCACCAAATGCCACATGGGAAAGTCCATCTCCGATAAAGGAAAATCTTTTCAGAACTAAAGTAACCCCCAGCAATGAGGAGCAAAGGGCTGTAAGCACACCAACTATCAGGGCATATCTGACAAAGGGAAACTGAAAATATTCCTGTAATTTTGCTAAAATTTCATTCATATGTTTTCTCCTTTGTCTGTTTGGGAAAATCCTTTTCCCTTAATGATTTTAAGATATTCTTCTTTGGTTTTACAAAAAATATTATCACCAATATGAAGAATATGAGTTGCATATTTTACAGCGGAATCTATATCATGGGAAATCATTATAATGGTTATTTTGTCTTTTTTATTTATTTCCTCAATGATTTTATACATTTCAGCAGTAACTTTAGGGTCAAGCCCAGACACAGGTTCATCCAAAATAAGCATTTTTTTGGTTGCACAAAGAGCTCTTGCCAAAAGTACACGCTGTTGTTGTCCGCCGGATAATTCCCTATAACAACAGTCAGATAAATGTTCAATCATCATTTTTTTCATAGCATCAGCGGCAAGATTTTTTTCTTCTTTGTTATAAAAAGGTCTTAAACCACAACGCCCCTGACAGCCTGACAGCACAATTTCCTTTACTGAAGCAGGAAAATCTTTTTGAACTATAGTTTGTTGTGGCAGATAGCCTATTTCATTGCGATTTAATCCATCACCAAAAATGATTTTTCCGCTTATAGGTGCCTGAAGATTTAAAAGAGTTTTCATTAAAGTGGATTTCCCTGACCCGTTTTCCCCTACTATACAAAAATAATCTCCAGTGTTTACAGAAAAATTCAAATTGTGCAGTATAGCTCTGCCTTCATAACCCAAAGTAAGATTTTGACATGTAATTAATGACATAATATGTTCTCCCTATTTTAAGGCTTCTTCTATAATTTTCAGATTATTTTCCATAATTGAAAGATAGGTTACTCCATTTTTACAGTCTTTTGAAGTAGTTGATTGCATGGAATCCAGTTCCAAAATCTTTTGGTTTTTATTATTGGTGTTTTTAATTATAGTTTCTGCAATTTTCTTGTCGGATTTTTCTATTGTAAGGACAGCTTTAAGTCCCAGTTCATCTATTTTATTTGCAAGGAATGTGATTGTGTTAAAACTTGCTTCTGTTTCTGCGGAACATCCAACAAAAGCCGCATAGTAATTAAGTCCATAGTCAGCTAAAAGATACAAAAATGGGAATCTGTCTCCAAATAGCAATGTATTTTTATCAGATTCAGATATTGATTTTGTGTATTTTTTATCCAAATCCGTAAGTTTATTCATATAGTTTTCAAAGTTTTGAGAATAGCTGTTATTGTAGTTGTCTTTATCTATTTCATTAAGTGTTTCTGCGATTTTTTTGCAGCATATTTTTGCATTTTTAATGGAAAGCCATATATGCTCATCATATTCCGGAGCATCATCGTGTTCATGGCTGTGGTTATGACAGGATTCCATACCTTCAACAATTTGTTCTTCTTTAACATTTTCACCTAAAACTTCCATTAGGTTTATGGATTTCATATTTTTGTTTGCAGTTTGTTT
Source organism: Oscillospiraceae bacterium (assembly GCA_020024175.1). Lineage (GTDB taxonomy): Bacteria > Bacillota > Clostridia > Oscillospirales > Ruminococcaceae > JAHHUA01. Next base: position 3,015 of record JAHHUB010000181.1, read on the forward strand.
TAATGCATTATCCAGCCATTTGTCAGATTCTCCGCCCACATATACAAACAAATCACAGTTGGAAATGGCTAAAATGTCATCAGCAGAGGGCTGATAGCTGTGCATATCCACACCATTGTCCAAAAGCAATGTGAGGTCTACTTTGTCGCTGTCCCCTATTATTTCTCTAATCCAATCATATATGGGAAAAACAGTGGCAATTATTTTTATTTTTTCTTTATTTTCAGTTGACGAAGCTGATGAAGAAAACTGGTTATCACTGTTTCCACAGGCTGTAAAAGTCATTAAAATCATAGTAAAAGCTAAAATTATGGATATTATCT
>JAHHUB010000182.1 GCA_020024175.1 Oscillospiraceae bacterium
GTTATGATAATTATATCATTTCCCTTTCCGATAAAATCCCCTGACAGATTTTGAGTTTTATATTGTGCGGACAGTTCATCTTCTTTACCTCTCGGATAGCGTACAGCAGCAATTCCCTCATCGTTTATTGCCATAGGTAAAGTCCTTATTAAATCATCATAGTTAGCAGGAGAATAAACAGTTACTTTCGGAAGAGTTTTAAACATTGCCACATCAAAAATCCCCTGATGTGTTTCTCCGTCATCACCTACTACACCACTGCGGTCAATTCCCAAAACCACATGGAATTTTTCCAAAGCCGCATCATGTATAAGCTGGTCATATGCCCTTTGTAAAAATGTAGAATACACAGCATAAACAGGTATCATTCCCCCTGCTGCCAAAGCGGCAGCAAATGTCATTCCATGACCTTCTGCAATTCCTGTGTCAAAAAATCTTCCCACTGATTTAAATTTTTCCGCAAATGGATTTAAACCTGTTCCGTCACACATTGCAGCGGTTATAGCACAAATTTTATTATTGCTTTCAGCCAGCTTTGTAAGGGTTTTTCCGAAAACTTTGGAGAAACTTTCTCCTGAAGCACCTACACCCTTGCTCTTATTAAATTTGGAAACACCATGATATTTTGTGGGGTTATTTTCTGCAAATTCATAGCCCACACCTTTTTTAGTATCTATATGCACAAATACAGGTTTTTTCAAAGATTTTGCTCTTTCAAAAACCTCACAAAGAGTTTCCAAATCATGACCGTCCACCGGACCTAAATACTCAAATCCAAAATCTTCAAATATATTACTGTCATATATTCTGTATTTTATGGTTTTTTTCACAGCTGAAACGGCACTTATAAGATTATTGCCTATTTTAGGAACATTTCCAAGTGCTTTTGTCACTGCATTTTTAGCTTTAAAATAGCCTGTAGAAGTTCTTATATGGGTTAAATATCTTGCCAATGCACCTTCATTGCGAGATATTGACATACCATTGTCGTTTAAAACCACAATGAGTTTGGTGCCGCTTCTGCCTGCATTGTTCATAGCTTCATATATTTCACCATTGGAAAATGCTCCGTCACCTGTAACAGAAATCACATAACCATCATCATTTTGCAGTTTTTTTGCCACTGCAAGTCCATATGCCGCTGAAATTGATATTCCTGCATGACCTGACACAAATGCGTCATATTTACTTTCAGATGGTCTTGAATAACCTGATAATCCATTTTCCTGCCTTAATGTGTCAAATCTGTCAAGTCTTTCTGTCAATATCTTATGTACATAGCATTGATGTCCTACATCCCAAACTATTTGGTCTTTTGGGCAGTCGAAAACTTTATGCAATGCTACAGTAAATTCCACTGCTCCCAGGTTGGAAGCTAAATGTCCCCCGTTTTTGGATACAGTATCTATAAGCAGTCCTCTGATTTCATCACAAAGTGCATTCAAAGTATTGTAATCCATTTTTTTAATGTCAGCGGGAGAAAGATTTTTATTTTTCAAAATCTTCTGCAATATCTATCACTCCAAAATCAGACAACAGGCATAAGCATAGCTACCAATATACCCAGCAATGCACCGCCCAAAACCTCCAATGGGGTATGTCCTAAAAATTCTTTTAGTTTTACATCTTTCAGTTCTTCTAATTCGCCTTTTTTTTCTATCTCCTCATCGCCTTCAATTTCATCACTGAAACCTTTTTCGTCCCAAAGGAAATTTTTCAATGTATAACCATCCATTAGTTTGTTAAGAACTTTTGCCTGTTCACCGGCAGCCCGTCTTACTCCCATGGCATCATACATAACAATAGCCGCAATTACTACTGCTATGGCAAATTCAGGGGAATTATATCCCAGTTTTTTTGCTGTGGCTAAAGCAAGAGAACATACCAGTGATGAGTGGGAACTTGGCATTCCTCCTGCACCCACCAATCTTTCTGGTATAAAAGTTTTGGTTTGCCAAAAAGCAAAAAGTGTTTTTAGAACTTGAGCCGAAAGCCAAGCTATAAATGCGACATTTATTAAATAGTTGCTGAAAATAGTGCCCACTTCCATTCTAATATGTTCTGTTCTTCAAAAATTCTGTAAGTCCAATTAAAAATTCTTTGTTTCCATCTGTTTCTTCTAAATTTTTATATGCCTTTTTAAAACATTCATCCACCATTTCTTTGGATTTTTCAAGCCCAAAAAGAGTTACAAAAGTTGTTTTTCCGTTTTCTGCATCACTGCCTACAGATTTACCCAAAGATTCGACATCACCTTCCACATCTAAAATATCGTCTTGAATTTGGAATGCAAGTCCGATATTTTCACCATATTCTTCAGCTGATTTCATCATTTTTTCATCTCCGCCTGCCATTATAACACCCAGTTTGCAGGCACATTTAATAAGTGCTCCCGTTTTTAAAGAGTGAAGTGTATACAGCATATCTTTACTTATTTGTTTATTTTCATTTTCAATATCTATAACCTGACCACCTATCATACCATTATAGCCGGCTTCTTTTGCCAGACAGTTAAGTCCTTTAACTAAAGTTTCAGCAGGAAAATTATCCCTGTTTTCGGAAAAAAGTTGAAAAGCTGCTGTTAAAAGTCCATCCCCTGCAAGCACTGCCATACCTTCCCCAAAAACTTTGTGAGAGGTGAGCTTGCCCCTTCTGTAATCATCATTGTCCATACATGGCAAATCATCATGAATAAGTGAATAGGCATGAATCATTTCCAATGCACAAGCTGTATTCAAAGCATCTTTATAATCTTTTCCGCCACACTCAAAAAAACCCATAACCAGCATGGCTCTGATGCGTTTACCGCCATTTAAAAGGCTGTATTTCATAGCATCTATAATAGTTTGGTGATATTTTACTTTTTCATTCATTAAATTATCCAGATGATTTTCCAGTTCTTTAACTCTTTCAGCGTAGATTTCTTTGAAATTACTCATTTTCTTCATCCTCGCTTTGTTCAAAATCATCCATAATCACTGTTTCCACCTGTAATTTGGCATCATTTAACATTTTATTGCAGTTTTTTATAAGTTCCATACCCTTTTTATATTTTTTTACTGCTTCATCAAAGGAAAGTTCCCCATTTTCCAGTTCCTCAGTAATTACGGAAAGTTCTTTGAAAGTATTTTCCAGTGTTTCTTTTTTCCTCATTTAAAAATTTCTCCTCATAAATCCTTCTGCTTTGAAACTTCTTCCACTTTGGATTTTATAACAAATTTATCACTTACAGTGGTGATAATATCCCCCACACAAACATTAAAGAGGTTTCCTTTTTCATTTGTTGTAACAGTGTAACCC
>JAHHUB010000183.1 GCA_020024175.1 Oscillospiraceae bacterium
AGACAATCCTGTTGATTTAATGCGTGAAAATGTGTATAATGTATGTTATGAAATATATATTAAATAAATACAGGAGATAATAAATGGATAAAAAAACAGATACTAACAAAAATACAGAAATAATCTCTGATAAAATAAATGAAGATATATCTCAAGTTGAAGAGGGAACTGTTCTGCCCCTTATAGCTATGAGAGGTATTATCATGTTCCCAAAAATGCTGCTGCATTTTGATGTGGGCAGGGATAAATCCATTTTAGCTTTAAATGAAGCTATGAAAAAAGACCGCCTTATTATGCTGGTAGGTCAAAAAGATGTAAAAGTAGATGACCCTGGTGCAAATGATCTTTATAAAATCGGCGTTGTGGCTGAAATAAAGCAAATTGTAAAATCAAGAACCGAAAATCTCAGAGTGGTTGTTGAAGGACGCTACAGAGCAGTTGTAAATGAATATGAAAGCTTTTCACCGTTTATAAATGCAAAAGTTGCCCGTATGGATCTTAATCCTGTCAGAAAAAATCAAACAGCCAAAGCTGAAGCACTTCTTAGAACAGTCAAGGATTTATTTGAAGAATATTGCAGTCTTTCACCCAGAATGCCTAATGAAATCATTGAAAACATTATCTTTGAAGATGATGTTGTAGGCATTTCGGAATATGTGGCAGGAAACATTATTCTGCCTATGGAAGATAAGCAAAAAATACTGGCTGAATCCAGCCCTGTAAAAAGATTGGAGCTTTTAGCTGCAATTTTGGATAAAGAAAATGAAATTCTCTCTTTGGAAAAAGATATTTATGATAAAGTAAGAGATCAGGTGGATAAAAATCAGCGTGAATATTATCTTAGGGAACAACTTAAAGCCATTACCACAGAGCTTAATGACGGAGAAAATCCTACAGATGATGCTTATGCTTTTATGGACGAAATCTACAAACTTAAATTAGATAAAGCAGTGGAAGAAAAACTCATAAACGAAGCCGAAAGAATGCTGAGAATGTCTCCTTCATCTTCGGAATACGCAGTCAGCCGAACCTATTTGGAAACTTGCTTATCACTTCCATGGAACAAATCAACAAAAGACAAAATAAACTTACAAAAAGCTCAGCAGATTTTGGATAAAGAACATTATGGCATGAAAAAGGTCAAAGACAGAATTATCGAACTTTTGGCTGTAAGAAGCCGTACTCCTGATATTAGCGGACAGATTATCTGTCTTGTAGGTCCTCCCGGTGTAGGCAAAACCTCCATAGCAAAATCTGTAGCTAAAACCATGGGCAGAGAATATGCCCGTATGAGTTTGGGCGGTGTCAGAGATGAATCCGATATAAGAGGACATCGCAAAACCTATGTAGGAGCCATGCCCGGCAGAATAATAAATTCCATAAGACAAGCTAAAAGCAATAATGCCCTTATTTTGCTGGATGAAATTGATAAGTTGGGAAATGATTTCAGGGGGGACCCTTCGTCTGCACTTTTGGAAGTTTTGGACAGCGAACAAAACTACGCTTTTGTAGACCACTATATTGAAGTTCCTTTTGATTTATCCAAAATTTTATTCATAGCTACTGCAAATGATCTTTCTACCATTCCTGCTCCTTTAAGAGACAGAATGGAAATTATTGAACTTTCCAGCTACACAAGAGATGAAAAATTTAATATTGCAAAGGAATATTTAGTAGCTAAACAAATTAAACATCTAGGTCTTAAAGCATCTGAAATCAAATTTAAAGATGAAGCACTTTTAGACTTAATTGACTACTACACCAGAGAATCAGGTGTAAGAAATCTTGAAAGAGAAATTGCGTCTATCTGCCGCAAAGTTACAAGAGATATTGTAGCAGGAGAAACTCGTCGTGTAACTGTAGATTCCAAATTGCTGATTAAATATTTGGGCGGACACAAATTTAAACCCGAACTTATCGGTGCCAAAGATGAAATCGGGTTGGTAAACGGTTTGGCATGGACTTCTGTAGGTGGGGAAATGCTACAGGTAGAAGTTGCTGTTTTAAAAGGTACCGGCAAAATTGAACTTACCGGACAACTGGGAGATGTTATGAAAGAATCTGCTATGGCAGCTGTCAGCTATATAAGAAGCTGTGCTGATAAATACGGAATTTCCCCTGATTTTTATAAGGACAACGACATACATCTTCATGTTCCGGAAGGTGCAGTTCCTAAAGATGGACCATCTGCTGGTATAACAATGTGTACAGCACTTATTTCCGCTTTGGCAAATATACCTGTTAAACATGATGTTGCCATGACAGGAGAAATAACTTTGAGAGGCCGTGTTCTTCCGATAGGCGGTCTTAAAGAAAAAGCCATGGCAGCTCACAGAGCGGGAATAAAAACTATAATTATTCCCAAGGAAAATGAACCTGATATTGAACTTATTGATGAAGTAATAAGAAAAGAGGTTAATTTTATAGCTGCTGAACACATTGAAACGGTTTTGGAAAATGCTCTTGTAAGAACAGAAAAACAAAAAGAAACTAAAAAATCCAAAAAAACAAAGAAAACCGATAATTCACAACTTACTTATACAGAAGAATAATTTAAAGAAAGGATGTAAAAATGAATTTTCACAATATACAATTTGAAACATCCTACGGTAAATTCAGCCAACTTCCAAAATCTGAATTTATAGAAATTGCCTTTGCAGGAAAAAGTAATGTGGGAAAGTCTTCAATGATAAACAAAATTTTTAACAGGAAACAGCTTGCGAAAGTCAGCTCTGTTCCGGGGAAAACAGTTACAATAAACTTTTTTTCCTTGGAAAATGTAAAATTTGTGGATCTACCGGGATACGGCTATGCTAAGGTATCAAAAGATGAGAAAAAACGCTGGTCTGATTTAATCGGAGGATATTTTAATGATGACAGATATTTAATGCTGGTATTTCAGCTTATAGATATGCGTCATGCACCATCAAAAGACGATATTCAGATGATTAATTTTATGATAGACAACGAAATCCCCTTTGTCATAGTTCTTACAAAACAGGACAAACTTTCAAAAAAACAACAGCAGGAACGCCTGGAAGCTTTTAAAACAGAAATACCCTGTGGAGATCAGATTACTATGATACCGTTTTCTTCCGAAACAGGTTTCGGTGTAGATGAAATCAGAGCAATTATAGAAGAAATTGCCGCCGACGGTCTACCGGAAAGCATTGATGACGAAGAAACAGAGAATTTTGATGATGAACAATAAAAAATATCATATTTTCTTTACTTATTATTAAATTTATGCTAAACTTTATTTAACTAATATATAAATG
>JAHHUB010000184.1 GCA_020024175.1 Oscillospiraceae bacterium
CAAATCATAACAGGGTCCTCATCGGTGGATTCTTCGGCATATTTTAAACCACCACCACAATCTGATTTAAAAAGCCAGTCATCGCCTTCGATGAATTTACTATACTTCACACTTTCTTGGGAACGCATTTTAGGTATATATCCAAATTGCCCCATAACATTGTTATTACTGTTATCAGGGGTGGACAGGTTCATAATATCACGGTATCCACCCTGTTTAAAATTGGGTGCAGTATCTCTTTTTTTGCTCATACCCGTCATATTTTTGTATAAATATTGGTTATAGTATTTGTTTTGAATTATCATAAGGACACCTTCTTTTTAAACTAAGTTACCTAAACAATCAGTAACGGCACCTGAACCTGAAGGTTTATGAGCATTAAAAAATTTCATATATTCATTATAGCATCTTTCATATTCGGCAGAATGTCGTGTAAGTCCTGCAGCAGCCTGAGAAACAATATCATACTCAAACAATTCTACAAAATTGCTTTTTTCAAATGTTCTGCCGCCACGACAGCTTACAGAAAGACTTGAATGTACACTTCTGTTACGAGGATTTAAATTACCTTCAATGCCGCAGTGTAAGCCTACAGCCAGCATTTCCATCTTAGTAGCATTGGTAGGGTCGACTTCGTTTAAATGAATTTTTTTGCGAAAATGCTTTAAGTTGTCATATGGGTCATAACCCTCCCAAATCATAACAGGGTCCTCATCGGTGGATTCTTCGGCATATTTTAAACCACCACAATCTGATTTAAAAAGCCAGTCATCGCCCTCAATGAATTTGCCATACTCTCCCATTCCGGAGGATCGCATTTTAGGTATATATCCAAATTGCCCCATAACATTGCTATTACTATTATTAGGGGTGGACAGGTTCATAATATCACGGTATCCGCCTTGATTAAAATTGGGTGTTGTATCTCTTTTTTTGCTCATACCTGTCATATTTTTGTATAAATATTTGTTATAGTATTTGTTTTGAATTATCATAAGGACACCTCATATTATACTGTAAAAGTATAACTATCTGATTTAGATTTATAAGGGAAGTTGTGGGAAGTAAATTCAACATAAAATGTGTGGGAACCTTTTTCTAATACACCACAGTCATATGTGTAAACAAAACCTATAATAACATTCATAGGATCAACTATAAATGTGCTGTCAATTTCTGCAGAACTATCAAGCCTATTTCCATCAAGTTTTATGGAGGCACTTCCATAACCCATTACAGTTACTTCAACCATTGTATGTCCACCAGAGCCAGGAGAAACGTCTGTAATTTTCACACTTGTTATCTGTGGAGCAGGCCCTGAAACCATATTATGAAAAGTTTCAGGTGCAGAGTCAATAGGTGGTGTTTCAGCTGCAAATGATGGCACAATGCAAGCTAATATAACAATTACTGTGGTTAATAGTGCTGAAAGTGTTTTTTCATAAAAATCTCTCCTTATGTTAAAATTTTTTAGTATTATAATACTAACATAATAATAGTATATTATAGTTTAATTGTCAATATATAGGCCAAAAATAAGCTTTTAAGTCAAAAAAACAGCAATAATTTTACCTAAAAATTCCTAATTAAATATACTTTAAGGTAAAATACAGTAGATAAAAAATATGTTTCTATAATATTGCAATACAAATAAATCCCATATATATTTTAAATTTTAGGGACTAAGCCAAATATCACAAAATATATTGACATACAAATATTAAATATGCTATCATTAGCCGTGTTAATCTTGTAACAAAAAGAAATATTTTGAAAAGAGATGATTTAAATGAAACAAAAGTTTATTGTATCAATTTTATGTGCTATGCTTTTGCTTACAAGCTGCGGAACAAAATCAAATGATGTAAAACCGGAAAGTTCTTCAAGTAAGGAAGTTTCATCAAGTTCTCAAGCAGAATCTTCCAAAGAAGAATCAAAATCCGAAGAAACTTCTTCCAAACCTGTTATAAAAGATAAGCAGGGAAATGAGATTCCGCCTGAAACTTTGGATTTGATAAAGTTTAACACATATGTGGGAATGAATAACTATATGACAAAGATTGTTAATAATCTGGGCAGTTATTACACATATATAGCAAATGAAGATGAATTTAAAATTAACGAAAATCTTTATACCAGTGGTGATTATGCTTACAGATTGGGAGTAAGTGCTCTTAACAGTGATATTATAAAAGATGCTCTTTTATTAGCAGAAGCGGAACCTTCCTATGGTATATTGGATGAACTCACATTAAAAATAGCAGAACCTATGAAAAATCTTATGGATACATTTATGAGTATGAGCAGATGCTATGATTTTTCAGATAATCAATATGAAAAAGCTAAGGAATATCATAAAATTATTCGTGAAAACACACCTGTATTTTCTGAATTAGTTTATACATATATGGATGAAGTTGCAAAAATGGCAGATGCCAGAAAAGAAAAAGAAGAAAAACAACTTCTTGAAGACGGAAAAATTATAGGATATAATGCAAGCCATATTATTACAGTTGCCAAACAGCTTTTAAATGAATGTTATAATCAGGGAGTATATGATCACAATATAGTTGAATTGGATTTAACTAAAATTCGTCCTATTTACGAAGAACTGAAAAAGACAATAGAAGACTATAATAATGCTATGAAAGACAATGACCAACTGATTAAAGAATCTGTAGGTTCTGATATGTACCACGGACTTCAAACATCTTTGCTCCAATCAGTGGAATGGATGATTAAACAGGTTGAAAGCAAAACTCCTATTCAAGATCCGGGAAGAGAGTTTTTGGGCGGAATAATTCATATAGAAGAAGTTTTGTCCGATTGTATAAAAGCTTATAATGATTTTATTTCTTAATAGATAAAAAAACAGTTATCTGAATTTGATCATGCCACTAAGGAAGTATTTCCGAAGGGAGCTTAGGAAGTCTGCTCCTGACGATTGAATCGTTTTATTGCTGTAAGAGTAAAAGTGATTTGCTTGTTAAGATGATGCAAAATATAGATCCGTACAGTTTATACAAATAAACCAACAGTTATATGTTAAATTTTAAGAGGCGTTAAATGGATAGAACAGAAATTGTAACTCTAACAAATATGTGCATGATTTATCAAGGCAACCAAGTTTTGGTACAAAACAAGGTAAATTGTGACTGGAAAGGTATTACATTTCCCGGTGGTCATGTTGAAAAGGATGAATCTTTTGCTGATGCTGTCATTCGTGAAGTATATGAAGAAACCGGACTTA
>JAHHUB010000185.1 GCA_020024175.1 Oscillospiraceae bacterium
ATGTTATACTATTTGGTTGTGTAACGCCTCCTACTGTCATTTCCACACGAAATATCCACACTGGAATAAGCCACGCATTCCTTGGGTTCTCAAATGCCGGAATATACGTATATTGTAATTTAACATCTGTAACATGATATTCAAAAATAGTTTTGTCATTTGCCGGTTGTCCAATATCAGAATAAGAATAAAAAATCTGGTCAAACAATAATTCCTGAATGGTATCGAATGGCAATAACTCGGTATTATCCGCAATATCTTTTGCCTTTTCTGTTATACCAACCCACTGAAAACTTTTCACACCGCTCTCTGTTACCACAATTGTAATTTTTTCCAACGGAAAAGGTGGAATATACTTCTCTGTATTTTTTTTCGAAATCGTACTATATTCTTGTTTTGCGGGAATACCATTTACATAACGCAAAAATGTATATTGATATCCCACTTCTGCTTTGTTCAAGTCCCCCTGCCATAAAAAATCTTCTAAATATCCTGGTGCATCACTTGATGGAATCGCTCCCTTTGGAAACCATAACGCTTTCTCTGAATCAAATAGCTCCATATCTGAAATATCCAAATCCTTCAATATCGTTTCTGCATGAGTCTTTCCTGCCTTTTCATCAAATGTTGTGTTCTGATTCACAGCCATTTTATATTGTCCCAATACATCTAAGAACCGTTCTGTATACCCCACGGAATCCAAGCCTTCTTCTTTTTGATATTCCGCATTACTGATAAAATGCTGGACATCTCCATCTGTTATACAATAAGCCCCCTCTTCCCATTTAAAGTTACTACTATTTTCCAAATTCTGATTATAGGATTCTGCTTCTATACGCATCTCTCTATTCATACCGATTTCTGCCGAAAAATAACTTTTCTCATTGACGCCTTCACTCTCTTGATTTTTCCATGTTAAGAATTTATTGTATGCTGAATCTTCCTGTTTATCTGAGAATTCAATATTTGTTAATTCTATCGCAGCTTGTTCCTCTGGCGCCAATTCAATCGCACTAGTTAATGCCTTTCTTAAATCTTGATAAATACTTGCAAGAAAAACATTCCCATAAGCTCCTTCTTCACGATCAATTCTATCGACCACCTTTTGATAGTCCTCTTTAACATACAGGTTAGATGCGTACATCGGCTCTCCTTTGGAAAAATAAGAAACCAACTTTTCCAGCTGCTCGTCTGAAAATTCTTGATTTTTCATCTCCATGACAGGAAGATTTCCTACTTCTATTGTCTTTAACGCCAAATTTGTCGAAATAATCATTCTATCATTACTTCTCTTTTCACTTGCCTTCCATACTGTTGGAATATCTATTTTCTTCGTTTCGCCACTCTCTAATGGTTCTACAATTACTTCTTCGCTCAGACCTTCAGCCTTGCTAAATACTGAACTTCTATCAGGAGTTTTTTGGCACCCAGCTAGGATAAAACACAAAAATAAAAGGAAAATTATTTTTTTCATATCACTACCTCTCTCCCTCGATTAAATTGCTATCCTTAGATAATCACTGCATTTTTCATATTTTATTTCGTTTTTTTAATAAAGCCACACAAATATTCCGAACAAAAATATTCTTTAATTACAAAAACATTCAATCATCGTACAATTTACCTCTTTCAGGTAGCATGCATTAAGCAATCATTTTATTTTTATTATCTTTACAAATATATTTTTATTCAATACTTTCTGCACGAAACGACATTTTTCAGTTCTTTTTGGTATGGAGTACACATAAGATAATTCCCATCAAAATGAGAATTGAAGCAAGATGTGTCTTTTTATTCAAAAAAATATGTCTTTTATACATACTTTTTAGTATAATAACCAGTATAGCAACTACTATAAAATTTTTACGAAGGGTAAACATATGCGGATATTAATTTGCGATGACGATACCATTAGTTCCGAACAAATCCAAAAATATATATTGGATTATTTCAACCGAAACCATCTAAAAACACCCGAGATTTCATGTTTCCAAGATGGTAATACGCTATTAAAAGATAACGGTGAGCAAGATATTTTATTTCTTGATATAGAAATGCCTGGAATGAATGGTATTTATATTGGAAATGAACTGAAAAAACGAAATAAGAAAATTATTATTTTTGTTGTCACTTCATATATCGAATATTTAGATGAAGCTATGCGCTTTCATGTTTTTCGTTATCTGACGAAACCTATAGATAAACAACGTTTTTATCGCAACCTGAAAGACGCATTGAAAGTCTATTCTTCTTCCATAGTAAAAATCCCCATCGAAACCAAAGATGGTGTACATACTGTTCTGGAATCTGAGATCGTATGTATTGAGGCTATCGGTAAAAAAGTAACCATTCACACAATAGATGCGGATATAGAAACCAAACGTCCAATTCAATATTGGCTCGACACATTACACTCAAAATGTTTTTTTCAATCACACCGTAGTTTCATTATAAACTTCAAATATGTAACTGATTTTGATCACACTTTGATACACTTATTTCATAATCAGTTTCAAGCTTACTTAACACGAAGAAAATATACTGCATTTAAAGATGCATATTTCCTATATTTGGAAAGCACGAGGTGAACAATTTATGCAAAAAATTATTTTTTCTTAATTCTTTTTCTAATGCATATTGTGTACTGTATTTTGCCCACTTATCTACGTCTTGTATTTTTATATTCATCTCAAAAATTTCATCATTATTCTCTACTTGATATCTAGAATCTATATACCAGTCATTAACAGGCCATTGTTCTCCTAATATATCTGGAACCATATGTGCTGCTATTGTATTAGCTTTTAGAGAAGAAATTCCTAAAAATAAGATTTTCGCATGATGATCTACACAATATTTCCACGCAGAATTTTCACCATATACATATTTTGCTAAATGATTATTTCTTATTATTTCCTCTGCAAGTGGACCATAAGCAGCTAATGTATTATATGGAAATTTTGAACGTACAACACCTGGTACTTTTAAAAAAAGATTAGGTAAAATTCCTGTCCAACATGGTGTTTTTTGAACATTGTATTTTAATATTTTTTTATTTTGTTGTTTTAAATTAGATATTGGATACACTGGTAAAACTATAGTATTTCCTTTATTACATAAAGATAGCAAAAATTGTAGTAATTCTTTCACTGAAACACCCATATCATTCAATCCATCCATTGAAGAATGAATTAAAATTATACTATTTTCTCC
>JAHHUB010000186.1 GCA_020024175.1 Oscillospiraceae bacterium
ATATAAAATAGTCCTAAATACAGAACATAAAAAATATGAATACGATGGTTTAGATATAGAGTGTATTAATTTGCCGGACAATGATAATACAAAATATTATGGATACAGAATAAAGAAATGTTTGGAAAAGATAAAAACACCCTATGTACTGCTTATGTTGGATGATTTTTTTCTTAGAGAACCTGTTGATGAAAAAAGAATTAATCAAATATTTTCATATATGGACGAAAATCCTGATATATCCTGTTTTAACTTTGATGTACAGCATGATATTTATGATATAGATGACGGAAAATTTCCCGATTTTTGTAAACGCAGTAAATACGGAATTTATAAATACAATATGCAGGCAGGTATATGGCGTACTCAAGATTTAAACAACGCTTGGAAAGATAAAGAATCGCCATGGCAGTGGGAATTATACGGAAATACAAGAACATGGGACAGTGATAAAAAAATATATACTTTAAAATCAGGGGTGAAAACACCTGTTGAATATGGCTATTATCCTGATATTTGGGGTGTTTATCGTGGAAAATGGGTTGTGGAAGATGTTGATGAATTATTTAAACAAAATGATATAAATATTGATTATACAAAACGGGGAATATATAAAGATGATTTGCAGAAAACAGTATCTAAACATGATTTTGCTCAAAAACTGTACAGCTATAATTTGAGTAGATTTATAAAATACTGTATCTGGTATATAAAAAAGAGTGTATTTAAAAAAATAGATAAAGATATTTTTTACTCTGATTATCTAAATTCTGTAAATAAAAATAATAATTAAAAATCAGATATAAATTTTTTATACAGAATGGAAAGGAAAAATAAAAATGAGCTTATTTAAAGATAAAACCTTATTAATCTCCGGAGGTACAGGCTCTTTTGGAAATGCAGTATTAAACAGATTTTTACAGACAGATATAAAAGAAATCCGCATATTTTCCAGAGATGAAAAGAAACAGGATGATATGCGGCATGAATTTCAGGCAAAAATGCCTGAATATGCAAATAAAATAAAGTTTTTTATTGGTGATGTAAGGGATATAGCCTCTGTTAAAAATGCTATGCACGGAGTTGATTTTATATTCCATGCAGCAGCACTTAAACAAGTGCCTTCCTGTGAGTTTTTTCCTGTGGAAGCTGTTAAAACCAATGTTTTGGGTACTGATAATGTATTAACTGCAGCTATTGAAGCGGAGGTAAAAAATATAGTATGTCTTTCTACCGATAAAGCAGCTTACCCAGTAAATGCTATGGGAACTTCTAAAGCAATGATGGAAAAAGTTATTGTAGCCAAGTCCAGAATAGTGGAACCTGAAAAAACAAAGATTTGCTGTACCAGATATGGAAATGTAATGTGTTCCCGTGGTTCTGTAATTCCACTTTGGATTGAACAGATTAAACAGGGTAATCCAATCACAATAACAGAACCTTCCATGACAAGATTTATTATGAGCCTTGATGAAGCTGTTGACCTTGTGCTGTTTGCTTTTGAAAATGGGAAAAGCGGGGATATACTTGTACAAAAAGCACCTGCCTGCACCATAGAAGTACAGGCAAAAGCTGTAATGGAACTTTTTGGAGGCAATGAGGAAAATATTAAAATAATCGGTATCCGTCATGGTGAAAAAATGTATGAAACATTGCTTACCAATGAAGAATGTGCAAATGCAATAGATATGAAAAAATTCTACAGAGTCCCTTGTGATAAGCGAGACCTTAACTATGATAAATATTTTAAGGAGGGGGATATTAAGAGAAATCCTTTGACAGAATTTAACTCCAATAATACAAGGCTTCTTAATGTGGAACAGGTAAAAGAAAAACTTTTGACACTCCAATATATAAGGGATGAATTGGATGTGGCAGGAATTAAGTATTAAGGAGTTTTATAATGAAAATACTTGTAACAGGAGCAAAAGGCTTTATAGGTAAAAACCTTGCAGCTAATCTTTACAATATAAAAAATGGAAAAAATAGGACAAGACCTAATATAAAAATAGATGAAATCTATGAATATGATATGGATAGTACAAAACAAGAACTTGATATATATTGTAAAAATGCGGATTTTGTATTTAATCTTGCAGGGGTGAACCGTCCTAAAGATCAGGCTGAATTTATGCGGGAAAATTTTGGATTTGCTTCTACATTGTTGGACACATTAAAAAAATATTCCAATAAATGCCCCATAATGCTTTCAAGTTCCATTCAAGCTACTCTCATAGGACGCTATGACGGAGAATACGGCAGAAGTAAAAAAGCGGGAGAAGAACTGTTTTTTGAATATTCAAAAGAAACAGGTGCAAAAGTGCTGATTTATCGTTTTCCAAACCTTTTTGGAAAATGGTGTAAACCAAATTATAACAGTGCAGTAGCAACATTCTGTTATAATAAAGCAAATGATTTGCCTATTACAGTTAGTGACAGAAATACAAAATTAGAACTTTTGTATATAGATGATTTAATTGAAGAAATGCTAAATGCTTTGGAAAATATGGAACATCACTGCGAATTTGATGGGGTAAAGACAGTCAAACAAGCTGATGGCAAATACTGCTATGTTACCAAAACATATCATGTAACATTGGGAGAAATTACAGATCTTCTTGATACATTTAAAAATCAGTCCAACAGTTTGATGATGCCTGAAATTGCTGATGATTCCTTTGAAAAAAAACTTTATTCCACATATCTTTCATATCTGCCAAAAGAAAAGACAAGTTTTCCTTTAAAAATGAACTTAGATGACAGGGGAAGTTTTACGGAAATTCTTAAAACAGAAAAATGTGGACAGTTTTCTGTAAATATCAGTAAACCCGGAATTACAAAAGGACAGCATTGGCATAACAGCAAATGGGAAATTTTTGTTGTAGTAAGTGGACACGGACTTATTCAGCAAAGAAAAATCGGAACCTGTGATGTAATAGAATTTGAAGTAAGCGGGGATAAAATGGAGGCTATATATATGCTTCCCGGATATACTCACAATATCATAAATCTTTCCGAAACCGAAAACTTGGTAACAGTTATGTGGGCAAATGAAAAGTTTGATATAAATAATCCCGATACATTTTTTGAAAAAGTATAGCAATGAGATTTATATTTGCCAAACTAAAGTATAAAAGGGGAAAAATAACATGGAAAATACAGCACAATTTAAAAATAACGGAAAATTAAAGCT
>JAHHUB010000187.1 GCA_020024175.1 Oscillospiraceae bacterium
ATCAACAAATCAGAAGATGATGACTACAGATTCTGGATAAACAACAATTTCTTCTATATGACAGGAATTGATGAACATGGAATTATTTTGGCTGTAACCAAGAAAAACAATCAGGTTAAGGAATATTTGTTCATCAATGACTATAGTGAACAATACCAGCTTTGGAATGGCAGACAGATGACTGATGTTATTGCTAAGGAAATTTCCGGTATTGAAGAAGTTAAGTATTTGTCAGGCTATGAGAGATTTATATCTAATTTGTTCACAGCTCCTCTTTATGATACATTGTATCTTGATTTGAGTAAAACTTTTGAAATGTCCGCTATTGACCCTGCATTTAAACTCATGAACAAAGTAAGAGAAAGATACCCTTATATTCAGTTCAAAAACTGCTATCAACAAATTTGCAGTCAAAGATACATCAAATGTGATGAGGAAATAGAAGAAATCAAAAAAGCTATTTCCATAACCAAAGGCGGTTTGGAACGCATTATGAGCAATCTCAAACCCGGTGTCAATGAATATGAAATGGATGCTGAATTTGATTATGCTATTCACAAGCAAGGTTCCACAGAAAAGGCTTTTGAAACAATAGCTGCAATGGGTAAGAATGCCTGCACAATGCACTACGGATTTAATGACACAGTTATTGAAGACAATAAACTTGTACTTTTTGATTTAGGTGCTAAACATCATCATTATTGCAGTGATATTAGCCGTACATTCCCTGCAAACGGCAAATTTACAGAACAACAAAAGCAAATTTACAACATTGTTTTGGAAGCTAACAAGAGAGGAATTGCTCAAGCTAAACCCGGTATGACAAATCGCCAGGTTGACAATGAAATTATTGTGCCTTACTTTGCCCAGGAACTTAAAAAGATGGGTCTTATCAAAGAAGACAGTGAAGTAAGAAAATACTATCCTCACTCTGTATCTCATCCAATGGGACTTGACTGCCATGATGTAGGCAAAAATCCTGAAACAGGAGCTTGTCCATTTGTTGTGGGAAGCATACATACAATCGAACCCGGACTTTATATTCCGGAATATGAAATCGGTGTGAGAATTGAAGATGATATTCTTATCACAGAAGATGGCTGTATTAACCTTTCCAAGGATATTATCAAGGAAGTTGACGACATCGAAAAATTCATGGCTGAACACAAGGCAAACTAATCTGAATTTTCGAGTATCAAACCATAATTAACACTATAAAAAATAAACCGCTGTAAACAAAAATTAATTTTTGTTTACAGCGGTTTTGCTTTTTAAATTATAAACAATAAATATTAGTAGGGGATTTTAATGCCGTTTTTCTTTGCATTATCCAATACTTCCAGCATCCATGCCATATTTATCCCTAAAGTACGCATAATTCTCATACCCTTTTTATCATTTTTGACTTGTTCAGCATTATCACCGTAAGCCATATTCCAGTAAATAGATGGAACCATAAGCATACTGTCAATACCCAAATATTTGTTCATCATATCATAGGTTGCAGTAGCACCAGCATGAGCTGCAACTGTAATACAGGCGGCAGGTTTAAATTTATATACATCTGATGGTGCAGAATAAAAAAATCTGTCCATAAATGAAACCATGGAACCACAGGGACTTGCATAGTGAACAGGAGCACCAAACACCAAACCATCACAGTTTTTAGCCTTGTCAACTGCTTTATTTACCACATCACCAAGAACACATTGACCAAGTTTTGCACATTGTCCGCAGGCAAGACATCCGCTGATTGGCTTTGTGCCGATATGGAAAATCTCGGTTTCAACTCCTTTTTCCTCAAGAGCATCTGCCATTTCACGCAGAGCAGTGTATGTGGAGCCTTCTTTGTGAGGACTTCCGTTTATCAGTAAAACTTTCATATAGTGCCTCCGTTAAATGTTAATTATATTATCAAAAATTTCTTTGTTTTCTGAAATTACCTGAGAATTTCCAAAAGTTACAGAAACATTTTTATCCTGTGCTTTACGGAATAAATCAGCATACTTTTTAATGTCATCATAAGTAACAGATAGAATATCATCTCTGATTTTTTGACGCATTTCATCAGTATTGTGTGTGATATAATTTTTTGCAACTACACGGCCTGCACTCTCAGGTAAAAGTGGGTAATCCAAATTTTTAACAGTACCCAAAATGTATTTGTTTAGCGCAAAATCATCGTTTTCCAAGTTTTCGATATACTGTGGAATTAATGTATATGCATCTAAAGTTTTTCTGAGCTGAGGATCGCGGTAGCTGCACAAAAGCAAAGAACCATCTTGATCTATAGTACTGAAACATCCATATGCTCCACCTGAAACTCTGACTTTATTCCAAAGGTAATCGGTATATAGCATAGTTTTGAGCACTGCTAAAGCACCATTGTATGAATATCCCAATTTTTTAAAATTATATCCCTTGCCCACATACTGTACATTGGAAGTGGTGGAAATTGCTTCTGATTTTTCTTCATTGAGTTTAAGAGCATAAGGTTTTTTATCCCCTGCCAAAATCAGGTTTTCACCAATTAAAGATATAGTATTTTCAATAATTTCAGAATTTTCCTCTTCACATACAGAGGATACGATTAAACCGTTTTTAACAAAGAGCTTATTTTTTATATTATTAAGAGAATTAATAAGTTCATCGGATTTTTCACTGAAATTTTCACAGAGGTTTACCAAAAATTCATAGAAAGATATACCACTGGCAAGTTCGTTATAAATACCACTGACAGTCAGCATAGAATTCATGCGTTTTTGAGCTACAGAGTCGCCGGAAGAAAGCATATTGCGTTCCATATTATTTTTAATGGTTTGAATAAGCTGATACAGTCTGTCTTTATTATCAAATTTAGTTTTAAAGATAATTTCAGAAATTAAATCAGCAGCTTTTTTAACCTTAAAATCCAAAAACTTAAATTCCACATTGAAATATCTGTGGGAAACTTCAAGGTTATCCATATCAGTAAAAGCATTTGTATTGATGTTTAAGCCACCTAAAGTGCTGGAAATTTCTTTATCAAGAATTTGACAGTTATAGTTTTCTGTATCCATTAATCCCAACAGATAAGACATTAAAGACAAATATTTAACCTCATCTTCATTGAAAAAATCGGACTTAAATTTAAAATTCTGATAAATAATGGAATGGGTATTGGTATAA
>JAHHUB010000188.1 GCA_020024175.1 Oscillospiraceae bacterium
ATTTTATGGATAACTATAGTAACTTTTATGACAATGTAACCTGTCCTGTATGGAAAAAATGCAATGGCTGTCAGCTTCAGAATATGAAATACAATGAACAACTTAAATGGAAATATAAAAAAGCAGATCAGCTTCTTTACAAATATGGAGAAGTAAATGATATAATTGGTATGACAAATCCACTTAATTACCGAAACAAAGTTCAGGCAGCTTTCGGAATGACAAGGGATAAGCGTCTTATTTCAGGTATTTATCAGTCCTCTACCAAAACTATTGTAAAAGTTGATAAGTGTATTTTGGAAGATAAGTTATGTGATAAAATTTTGGTGGATATAAGAGGTTTGGTAATTGATTTGGGAATTGTACCATATAATGAGTTTAACGGTCAGGGACTTCTCCGCCATATTCTTGTTAAGCGTGGGTTTAAAACCAATGAAATCATGGTTGTATTTGTGGGTATTTCCCCTATTTTCCCTCAGAAAAAGAAATTTGTTGCTGAACTTATCAAAATACATCCTGAAATAACAACAATTATATTTAACATAAATCCTGATGGTCCTGCTATGCTGCTTGGTGAAAAAGAACAGGTTCTATATGGCAAAGGTTACATTGAAGATATGCTTTGCGGACTTAAATTTAAAATTTCTGCCAGAAGTTTTTATCAGGTAAATCCAAAGCAAACCGAAATATTATATAATACAGCTATGGAATATGCCGGATTAAGTGGTGAAGAAACTGTAATTGATGCTTACTGCGGGGTAGGTACAATAGGACTTATAGCATCAAAAAATGCTAAAGAAGTTATTGGAGTTGAATCAAATAACGCTGCTGTAAAAGATGCTGTAACAAACGCAAAAGCAAATAATATCAGTAATATCAGATTTATGTGTGATGATGCAGGAAAATTTATGGTAAAAATGGCCGAAGAAAATCTTAATTGTGATGTTTTGTTTATGGACCCACCGAGAGCCGGCAGTGATAAAGCATTTTTAAGCTCAGTTGTAACTCTCTCCCCCAAAAAAATTATATATATATCCTGTAACCCCGAAACTTTGGCCAGAGATTTGGACTATCTTACTAAGCATGATTATGAGGCTAAAAATATTCAGCCTGTGGATATGTTCCCATTTAGCAATCATATAGAATGTGTAGTTGAACTGATTAAACAATAAAATTGTTATTTGCTAAAACTATATTTACAAGAAAGGAGTAATTTTATGAGCAAGCCCATTGTTGCATTGATGTATGATTTTGATAAAACACTTTGTACAAAGGATATGCAGGAATATGGTTTTATTCCTGCTCTCGGTATAGAATCAGAAACTTTTTGGAATGAAGTGAATAATCTTACAGACAGTGAAGAAATGGATAATATTCTTGCATATATGTTTCTTATGGTTGAAAAGTGCAAAAAGAAAAATCTGCATATCACCAAAGGCTATTTTCATGAACTGGGTCAGGGAATAGAATTTTTCGATGGTGTGGAAAGTTGGTTTGAACGAATTAATAAATATGGAGAAGAAATGGGCGTCAGTATAGAACATTACATAGTTTCATCGGGAATTAAGGAAATTATCGAAGGTACTTCTATTGCAAAATATTTTAAAAAAATATATGCCTGTGAATTTATGTATGACAAAGATGGCAATATTAAATGGCCTAAATTTGCAGTAAATTATACAGCTAAAACACAATTCCTTTTCCGAATCAATAAAGGGGTTTTAACTATTGACAGCAAAAGTGCCAACAGATTAAACTGCTTTACCCCTGAAAAAAAACGTCGTGTCCCATTTCGCAATATGATTTATATAGGTGATGGACTTACTGATGTACCATGTATGAAACTGGTTAAATCAAATGGTGGTCAATCTATAGCTGTTTTTGACCCGAAAAAAAGTAATGACAGTGCAAAAGATTTGTTGAAAGCCAATCGTGTAAATCATGTAGTTTCGGCAGAATACGGTTTAAACAGTGATTTGGAAAATAGAGTAAAAGCAATTATCAAGAAAATTCAGGCTGTAGAGGAAATGGAGTCTTATTGCAAATAGAAATATTTTTATACAAAAAAACTAACACTTCAGCACATTTATATTTTGTGTGTCAAAGTGTTAGTTTTATTTTTATAAGTTAATTATATTTATTTTATTTGATGTATTCTATTAAATCAATGGTTTTATCTTCAGTTTTCGGCAAATTTATTGTCATATACAGTTCTGTGAAATTCATATCTTTAGTTTTTATTTCATATGTTTTACCTTTTTTCCAATCCTCTAAATAATGGTAACTCATTCCATTGTCTGGAATGGGTTCATATCTGCCGTAAATTTGAATATTCCAATTTCCTTCATCAGAATATTTTTGAGGAACAGTAAAAGAAATTACATCATTTTCGTATTTAATACTCTTTACCAAACTGTTTACAGCATCTGTATCAGTCATTTTATTGGTAGTTAAACATAAAATGCTGACAGCTAAGATTATAGCAATACTTAAAACTGAGATAATTACAGGGTGTTTTTTAAATTTCTCGTCTAATTTTATCATATGTATTCTCCTTTCAACATTTTTGGTATTATCAATCATACAAAGGATTTTAGGTGTCAGGGAAATATTATTGGAAAGTCCCAATACTTCCACCAAAGAACGAGCATAATCTCCACTGTTTTCAGGCTGTATGCAGCTTAAAACCAAACTGTCTGCCATAACCTCCATATCTTCACGGATATATTTAAAAATAGACCAAATCAGAGGATTAAACCAGTAAACACAATGTAAAATCAGCATAAGATTATTTATCAATAAATCTTTCTTTTTAAAATGTGCCAGTTCATGTAAAATAATATAGTAAAGGTTTCTTTCACTGATTTCACTTTCTTCATAAACAGGAAGAAGTATATGAGGTTTAAAAATTCCTATTATAGCGGGAGATTTTATGTAATTTTGTTTTGCTATATTTATATCAGTTGTAATATTAAATTTTTCTTTGCAGACTAAAAGAAGATTGTTATGCACATTTTCAGTGATTATATGTTTTTTAATTTTAGAATAAAGATATATTTTCCCCACCAGAAAGAAAGTAAAACTGCTAATCATACCAATAAACCATACAGCTGGAATAATTTTATCAAAAATAAGATGTTGTTTGTAATAACT
>JAHHUB010000189.1 GCA_020024175.1 Oscillospiraceae bacterium
ATGTAAAATTATTGAAAAATTTTTAATTGAGCGACAATGATTTTTTAAAAATAAAGAGGCTCTTTTGGCCAACAATAAATCCTCTTGATACACTGAATTCTTAATATCAATTTGACATAATTTGCTGACTTCTTTTAAAAATTCATCAGTTTGATTAATTCCGTATGGACAAGCAAAAATATATGGTATATCAAATTTTTCTTTTACAGCTTCTGCAATCGGTAAAGCTTCATATCGTGTAACTATATTAAATTCAGCTTTGGCTAAATTTTCTAATAGAATACCATTGCTTTGTTTATTCAGACAATTAAGTCCCATATACTCCGAAAGCATTCTTATTATTTCTCTTAAATCCGCTTTCCCATGATAATCAGTTGGATTTATTCCTAAAATATTATAACTGCCTTTTTGTTTTTCACATGGAGAAATATTCGGTATTATTTTATTAGCAACTATTTCACTAAATTTCTCCCAACCTTCGGCATAATCTGATTCAAATGAGATATTATCAATAGTAATTATTTTTTCAGCATTGACTTTTGAACTTAATTTTCTTGCAGTAGCTGATACATCAGTGCCTATAATTTCTGTTACACATGATGAAATTAAAATAATATATTTGGGGTTTTTTCTTTTATCTATATCAAGTACAGCTTTTTCCAAAATATCCGTAGTTCCGAATATTACATCTTTTTCTTTAATTCCTGAAGTAAATACATTATCAGATTTATCAGCCATTGCTGCCGAAAGATAATGCATTGTACCTTCAGGTCCGAATTCTACTGCACATATTTCAGGAAATTGAGATAAAACTTCTATTAATCCATATCTAATTGACTTATCAGGCAGTATTTTGTAAATTTTCATCACTGTTCTCCTTACTGCAATTCCAATAATTTATTAATTGATTTAATTATATAACTAAATCCACATTCCACAGGCATAATCGCAAATCCTGATTGTTTAATATTTCGATTTATAAGTTCCTGTGAGTTTACTGTACCACCTATAAAACAATCAGGTTTATATTTTTCAAGTTTTGCAATAACTCCTGCTGTATTGGCATTGGCAATTATTTCAGGGTTATATATTTTTTTAATTTCTTCAAGATATTTGTTTTCTTTATCAAGAGCTGTACCGATAAAAATACATTTTGGTATCATACCTAACTCTGTGAGAAATTTAACTCCTTCAAAAGGGTATAAAACTACATTTGAATATAAAAATGTTTTATTTTGAAGTATTTCTTTTGCTTCGGTTTTGATTTTTTCAATTTCTTTGACATTTTCGTTTATAAATTCATCTAAAACTATTCCTGTTTTTTTAGAAATCGCTTTATATGTTTCAGTTAATTTTTTTATATCAAATTTACTATCAAATAAATAATATTCAATTCCAAAATCCTCTTTGAGTTTTTTTGCGGTTTCAATTCCTGTACCGTCAACTACCACAGTAAATTCCACTTGTGATATTGAATGTATATCCTGTTCCGTACAACTAAAAGGCATATTACTTTGAATCTTATAGCCATGCTCTGTAAGGATTTTTACAGGTTCACAGGTTTCCGCACCCGCAAATCTTGCTCCAAGTATTGCAAAAGTTTTTTCCTTTTTGGGAAGTGGTTCAACTCCATCTACCAAAGCTTCCAAAGTGAGTTCAATACCTCTGTAATAACTCAAAGTTTTAAAATTTTCGGTTTTTATAAGTTTAACTTTACAGGGCAACTTTTTATTTAAAGTTTTAGTTAATCCTTCTATATCTTCCGAAATAACTTCTATACTGCATGAAGTTACTACATATATTGCAGAAGGTCTATTTTCTTCATATTCTGTTTTTATCAGATTTTCCAACTGTTTGCCTACACCGAATATTAAATCGCTGTCGGTAAGTTGTGCAGATATTACTCTTGCTTTAGCAGTATTTTCTATAGATGTGGTTAAATATTGTTTTTGAGCAAAATATACACAATCATTTGTTCCAAGATATATCACAGATATATTATCCACATATCTTAAAACTGAACATACTCCGAATAACGGACAATGTTTACCTGGTGAAATGGCTGCACAATATTGAGGAATTTCATCACCTAAATTATATTCCTGTAAATTCATTTTATTTCTCCTGTAATTTTTATAAAGATTTTTCTACTCCATCTGCCATAACTTTTGCAAGTTCTGTATAAATTTTAGCTTGTTCACTTTCGGGATATAAAAAAGATACTGTTTTATATTGATCTTCTGCTTGTTGTATTAAATTACATCTGGGAATATTTGCTACTATAGGTACATTTATTTCTTCTGAAAATTCAGTTACTGCTTCTTTTTCTTTATTGATATTTTTACCGTTTAATATAAGTCCGCCTATTTTTAAATTTGAATTTTCCTGAAATCCTCTGGCAGCTTCAATGATATTATTAGCTGCATAAATTGACATTTTTTCACCGCTGGTAACTACATATACTTCATCAGCATAACCGTTTCGCAAAGGCATTGCAAAACCTCCACATACCACATCTCCCAATACATCATATAAAACTATATCAGGCTTATATACATCATAGGCATTAAGCTCATTCAGTTTTTCAAAAGCAGTAACTATACCTTTTCCCGCACAACCTTTTCCGGGTGTAGGTCCTCCTGCTTCGGCACATATTACCCCGTTATCTCCTATAAAAACTATATCTTCAAGTTTTGTTTCTTCACCTTTTTCCATTATTGTATGTAAAATTGTAGGTATTCTTTTTCCGTTTTGAAGATTACCTGTAGAATCTGATTTAGGATCACAACCTATTTGCATAACTTTATAACCCATTTTTGCCAATGCACATGATACATTTGAAACTGTTGTGGATTTACCTATACCGCCTTTACCATATACAGCTATTTTTTTTATTTTTTTACTCATTATTTTTTAAGCTCCTTTCAGGCTGATAATAAGTTGTCGTTTTATTATTTTCATTGTAAAGTTTATTCATTTCTACTCTGAAAATTTCCGCAAATGCTTCTTCATTAAATATTTCATCAGCTGTACCGAATTTATAACCTCTGCCTTTTTTCATAGCATAAATTTTATCTGAATATTTTATCGCCTGATTTATATCATGAAGTACCATGACT
>JAHHUB010000019.1 GCA_020024175.1 Oscillospiraceae bacterium
TTATAATACTATAAGTTATTAAATACAAGCCAAAACCAGCTCTGTTATACTTAAACAGAGCTGGTTTTATAAGTATTTATAAAAATAGCGATTTATATTATAAGTATAAATACATAATATAATATTTTTTGTAAAATATAATTTCTGTAATTTTAATTATTTTCACGCATTTTCATTTCAACCCATTGATCATGAGTGATAAGTACCTGGCGTGGTTTGCTGCCTTCATATTCTCCCACAATTCCTCGTTCTTCCAGTTGGTCTATAATGCGGGCAGCTCTGGCATAACCCAGTTTCAGCTTGCGTTGGAGCATTGATGTGGATGCCTGTCCCATTTCCACTACACATTCAATAGCATCTGACAGCATTTCATCAGCGTCATCAAATCCACCGCCATCATGAGAAGAATTTTTAGCATTTTTTTCAGGTACAGCCTGACGGTCAATTTCATCAATAATATCCTGATCATATTCAGCATTATTATCCCGGTTTTTAATAAATTCAACTACATTTTCCACTTCTTCATCGCTGACAAAACAGCCCTGTACACGGGTGGGTTTGGGCATACCTACAGGATAGAAAAGCATATCACCTCTTCCCAATAGTTTTTCTGCCCCTGAACCGTCCAAAATTGTTCGGGAGTCAACCTGTGAAGAAACAGAGAAAGCTATTCTTGATGGAATATTTGCCTTGATAACTCCTGTGATAACATCTACCGAAGGACGCTGTGTAGCTATGACAAGGTGCATTCCCGCAGCTCTTGCCATTTGTGCCAGACGGCAGATAGCATCTTCAACTTCATTAGGAGCTGCCATCATAAGGTCGGCAAGCTCATCAATAATAATTACAATTTGAGGCATGGGTTTAAGATTTTCATTATCACTTTTTTGACAAAGACGATTATATCCTTTTAAATCTCTGACACCACTGTCAGCAAAAAGCTTATAGCGGTTTAACATTTCAGAAACAGCCCAGTTAAGAGCACCTGCAGCTTTTCTTGGATCAGTTACAACAGGTACTAACAAATGTGGTATACCATTATATATACCCAGTTCCACCACTTTGGGGTCAACCATGAGAAGTTTTACTTCATCAGGGGAGGATTTAAATAAAAGGCTTATAATAATTGAGTTAATACATACGGATTTACCTGAACCTGTAGCACCTGCAATAAGCAAATGGGGCATTTTGGCAAGATCAGCTACAGTTATATTGCCTGCAATATCCTTACCCATGGCTACAGTCAAACGGCTTTTGGCTTCAGAAAATTCCGAGGAGTCAATAATTTCCTTAATACCCACAGCAGAGATGGTTTTGTTGGGAACTTCTATACCTACAGCAGCTTTATTGGGTATAGGTGCTTCAATACGCACCCCTGCTGTGGCAAGATTTAAAGCAATATCATCGGAAAGACTGGTAATTTTGCTGATTTTAACACCTGCTGAAGGCTGAAGTTCATAGCGGGTTACAGCAGGTCCTCGGCAAATTTCTGTTACACGGGTTTGTACACCGAATGACTGTAAAGTATCCACCAATTTTTGAGCATTTGCCTTTAATTCCTCTGTGATGTTTTCATCTTCTTCATTTTCCTGTTCTGCTAAAAGGTTTAAAGGTGGGAAATTGTAAATCTGTTCCATTGTTTTTTCTTCTTCGACAGATTCTTCGGAAGTTTCGTCACCGAAAATATCCTGAGATTCCGAAAAAGGATTTTCAACTTCGTTTAATACAGCTTTGTTTACAATATCATCTATGTAATCTTCTTTTTTGTCAGTATCCTGATATTCCGGTTCGGAAGTTTCAGTGAAAGTATCCTCTGAAACAGGTTCAGAAACAGAAATTTCCTGTTCTGTAAGATTTTCTTCTGTAAGATTTTCGGTGCTGACAGATGGTTCAGTTTGGTTTTCTTTAATAATTTCAGGTTCTTTTAATTCACTGACAACAGGAGGTTTGGTGTCCTCAGGCAGAGAAGATATATTTTCAGGTGTAATTTTAGCTGTGGATGCAGGTTTAAATTTGTTTAACAAGTTTTCTTTAGCTGCCATCAGATTGCTGTTGCCTTCTTTTCTTTCTTTTGGAGAAATAACAGGATGCATTGGCATATTTTCATCTATAATGGGTTCTTCATGTTTCTTTTTAGATTTGCCTGAAGGTGTTTTTATAATAATATCCTCTTCAATGCTGTTTATATTATTTACAGAATAGGCAGGTTCTGTTACAGAAGTATTTCCCTCAATAAAGTTTTCATGATCTAAGGGGTCATTTATACCAAAAACAGGCTGAATATCAACAGATGGGACAGGTACAGGGGGTTTCGGTGTTTTTTTATTCTGTTTGGTGGTTTCGTTTTCCATGATTTTTTTAGCGTAATTTTCTTCCAAAGTTTTAACAGGTTTAGAAGCCAAAATGATAATTCCCTTTATAGTTGTTCCAGTGAGAATCATAAGAATAAATACAATCAGCACTACAATGGTAATTTTAGCTCCTGTTTTGCCGAAAAGCATAAGAAACGGCACACCTATGACAGAGGACGCCAATCCGCCCCCTTTTAGTGCTATGCCACCGTTATACAGTTCTTTGATTTTACCCCAAAGAGAAACTTCCATAGGCAGTCCCCAGCCGAATATTTGTGCTGCACTGGAAATTAAAAAAATCAGCAATATGGTTTGCCAGATTTTAGCACCCAGTGTCATGGCAGGTTTATCCATAGCAGTTAAAACAGCCAGATAAATAAGACCTACAGGAACTAAATATGCGGTAAAACCAAACATTCCAAAGAGAAAATTATGGGCAATAAACCAAATTCCGTCACCTTTTACAAGAACAAGTCCCAGTAAAATTGCTCCTACAGCCATCATAATAAGTGCGTTCATCTGCATTTTAGCTTTTCTGAGAGCTTCCTTTTCTTTAGCGGACATACGTTTGGGTTTTTTTGCTGCTGCCATTTTAAACATCCCACCTTAAAATTAATTAATCATATTTAAAAAGAACTGTTGTACTGCGCCATGAGTAATAATCTCCACAATGCCTATGGAAACCACAAATATACCCAGTACAAGCGTATACCATGCAAAATATTTGAATTTATCTTTTTTAACCAGCCAGTTTACGGTTTTTATGGCAATTATGCCGAAAATCACACTGGTAATAAAACCTGTGATAATAACACCTGTACCTATATCTACAGGATTTTTGATTACATCTCCGATTTCCAATATAATGGCACCCAAAACTGCAGGTATACCCAAAATAAAGGAAAATTCAACGGAAAAACTGCGGTCAAGTCCTGCTATAAGTCCCATTGAGATAGTGGATCCTGAACGGGAAACTCCGGGAAACAGGGCAAATCCCTGCATAATTCCGATAGCTACAGCATCTCGGGGATTCATTTTAGCAGCAGTTTTTTTGCCTTTTCGGCATTTGCATGAGAGAAAAAGCACCCATGAAGTAAAGAGAAAGAAAAATCCTTCTGCCAAAATACTGTTGTCAGATCCGATTTTTTGAATAAAATCTTTAAATAAAACAAGTACAAACAGTGGCAAAGTAGCTATTAACAGCATTATTAACATTCTTTGATATGGGGTAGCAGTTTTATAACGGAATTTACCTGTAAAAAGCTGCCCTAAAAATTTAATTCCCTCTGCAATAAGTTTTAAAATTGTAGGATAAAAGGCAATTATAATAGCCACAAGAGTGCCTGCGTGAAGCAAAATTGAGAAAAAGGCTCCCACATCACCACCATTACCTGTAAAATATTGAACTAATGCCAAATGTCCCGAACTTGAAACAGGGAGAAATTCTGTTAAACCCTGAACAATTCCTTGTATAATTGCATCTAAAATA
Organism: Oscillospiraceae bacterium; assembly: GCA_020024175.1. Lineage (GTDB taxonomy): Bacteria > Bacillota > Clostridia > Oscillospirales > Ruminococcaceae > JAHHUA01. The sequence goes on from JAHHUB010000019.1 coordinate 3,841, forward strand.
GTCAAAATATGTACCTCCGATAAATTATATAATATGTAAAGAGGCATTAAGCCTCCTCAAATAGATTTACTGTTTTAAACAATTTCCCGGTGTAAAATCTGGATTTATATAATATTGTGGGTCAGTGGAGATTATTCTGGATATGATAAAATCTCTGCCCTCATAATATCCCTCTAAAAATCCGCCTTTAAAAGATTTTATTTTTGCTGTGGAGTTTTCACATGGCGGATATAAAAAATAGGCAGGGGTTACAGAGTGAATAATCATTTATTTTCACCTCTTTTACGGGGTTTTGTTTTGGAAACAGGTTTGTTTTTGGCTTTTTCTTCATCTATGAGTTTATAGAGCATGGAAATAGCATCTGAAAGTCCACCCAAGTGGTCAATTAAACCTTCTTTTACCGCACTTTCTCCATCCAATACTGTACCTACATCCATAACCAGTTCTCCTGTGGCAGTCATAAGTTCACGAAACCGCTTAGGACTGATATTTGAGTTTTCCGAAACAAAACGGACAATTCTCTCCTGCATTTTATCAAAATATGATAGAGTTTGAGGTATGCCCAAAACAACTCCGTTCATTCTGACAGGGTGAACAGTCATAGTGGCAGAGGGGACAATATAGGATACCTTTGCACTGCATGCCAGCGGTACACCTATAGAATGTCCTCCACCTAATACAATGGAAACAGTGGGTTTTTTCATGCCTGCAATCAGCTCTGAAATGGCAAGCCCAGCTTCCACATCGCCGCCCACAGTGTTTAAAATAATGATAAGACCCTCGATTTCGGGGTCTTGGGCAATGGCTACCAACTGAGGAATAACATGTTCATATTTTGTGGTTTTGTTTTGAGGAGGCAGAATATAATGCCCCTCAATCTGCCCCACAATAGTAAGACAGTGAATAGTATATTTTCCTTTTGTGGCAGTTGATGAAGATGTTTTTTCTATTTGTTCTGATAAATCCATCTGTTCATCATTAATTTGCTGTTGTTTGGATATATTTTCATTTTCCATACAAAACACAACCTTTGCATAAAATATTTTAAATTTATTGTATACAAAGATAATTGTATTATTCTCAGCTTATTTCAAAACAAATATGAAAAACATAAAATTTATTATTTTATATCTTATTAATTGTACTTCATAAATTAAAGTATGTCAAATGCAGAATAATTATTTTTGGAAAAAATATGTTTCAATTTGTTAACATATAGCAAGGTAATATGTGTTACAATAAAATATAGAAAAAGTAATATCAAAAACAAAGAAAAATAAGCATCTTTAAGTCAAAGAAAAATAAAAAATAAGGAATATTTTGATAAGGAGCAATGCGATGGATACCGTGAACGAAAATCTGCTGGAAGAGGAGAGAATGACTTTAGTTTGTGTAACCAATCAGTTTAAATGTGAAAGAATTATTAAAGCAGGCAGAGTCATTGCTGATTTAACCAAGACGGAATTGGGAATAATCAGTGTAGTAAATTCTCAATATCCACAAAACCCTGAAGCTCTTGATTATTTATATAAAATTTCAAAGGAAAACAGGGGAACCATGAACATAACTTACTCTGATGCTCCTGCAAGAGCTATCAGCAGATTTATTAAAGAAAATAAAGTTGTAAATGTTATGACAGGAGTACCAACCACAGAAAATTCAGTTATATATAAACTGTGGGATAGATTTAAAGAAATTAACTTTTTTACTGTGGAAGAAGATGGCGAAATTAAAGATTCCAAAATAAACTGTTCCATGGTTGGAGAATAAAGTAAAGGAGATAATTTGATATGTACAAAAAACGGGAAATAGAATTTGACAGCACCAATTCGGTAAACAAAGTCAAAGGAGTTGCATATATACCGGAAAATAAAGAAATAAGGGGTATTGTTCAGATATGCCATGGTATGTGCGAATATATTGACAGATATTCGGATTTTGCAAAATTTCTTTGCGAAAAAGGATATATTGTCTGCGGACATGACCATGTGGGACACGGAAAATCTTCTTCTCCTGCAACATATGGCTATTTTTCCGAGGAAAAAGGCTGGCAGGTTCTCATAGATGATTTATATAAATTTACACGCATAATAAAACATATGTTTCCTCAATATCCCGTATACCTTTTGGGACACAGTATGGGCTCCTTTATTGCAAGGCTTTATGCTTCATATTTCCCCGGCAGTATAGAAGGACTTATTATAAGCGGAACAGGTGCTGCAAATCCCGGAGCTAAAGCGGGGATTGCCCTTTGCAATATAACAGCCAAGAAAAAAGGCAGTATGCATCGCTCTGAGAAAATAAATAATATTGCTTTTGGAAAATTTAATGATAAATATCCTGATAAAAGAACAAATTATGACTGGCTGTGCCGTAATACTGCTGTTGTTGATAAATATATGAAAGATGATATGTGTATGTTTACTTTTACACTCAGCGGATTTATTGATTTGTTTACTTTAAACAGAAAAGCAAATGAAAGCACCACATTTAAAAATACCCGTGATAATTTGCCCATACTTATTTTCTCAGGGGATATGGATCCTGTGGGAAATTTCGGCAAGGGTGTTACAAAAGTATATGATAAATACTGTAAATGGGGAAAAACCGATATAACATTCAGAATGTACCATGACGGCAGACATGAAATGCTCAATGAAATAAACAAAGAGGAAGTTTATAATGATGTTTTGGCATGGCTGAATGAAAAAACCCAAAAACATAATTTAAAAGCAAAATAAGAAATTTTTCCGCAATATCTTTTGATTTTGCGGAATTTTTTATTGTTGTAAAACTATGATAATAATCCTAAATCATTGTATCTTTGTATAAACTGCATAACAATATATAGATCACTTAGTGAAAATACAAAAAGAGATAAACAGAGTAAAAAAGAGATAAACAGAGAAAAAAAGAGTTAGCATATATACAAATTAAATTTTATCAAAAAAGCCTTGACTTTATGGGCAAGGCTCATTATAATGGATAATGCTGATAAAGATCCCCAGAGATCGATACAGGCAAAATCCGCTGTATCAGCAGATTTGCCACAGATGTAATCTGACTTATTAAATAAAGATTGCAGAATTTATAATATCTTATTAAAATCAGGAGGTAAAAACTATGTCCAGTACAATGCCAAAAGCAACAGACGCTCGTAAATGGTATGTAATTGACGCAGCAGGCGTTCCAATGGGTCACACAGCTGCAAAAGCTGCTTCTATTTTGAGAGGCAAGCATAAGCCAACATTCGCTCCACACGCTGACTGCGGAGATTTCGTTATCATTGTAAACGCTGAAAAAGCTGTTTTGACAGGTAAGAAACTTACACAAAAGAAATATCGCCACCATACAGGTTGGGTAGGACACCTTAAAGAAACAAGCTATGAAAAGCTTATGCAGGAAAATCCTGAATTTGCTATGAAGCTTGCTGTTAAGGGTATGCTCCCAGATACAGTTATTGGCAGAAAAGCTCTTACAAGAGTAAGAATTTTCAGAGGTGCAGAACACAACCATGAGGCTCAAAAGCCTGAAGCATGGACACTTTAATATCGGAAGAAGGAGGAAATTAATATGTACGAATCTAAACCATATTACTACGGTACAGGCAGAAGAAAGAACTCTGTAGCAAGAGTAAGAGTTTACCAGGGAACCGGTAAAATCACAATTAACGGCAGAGACATTGATGATTACTTCGGACTCGAAACACTCAAACTGATTGTTAGACAACCACTTAACATTACAGATACAGAAGGCAAATTCGATATTATCTGCAACGTAAACGGCGGCGGTATCTCCGGCCAGGCAGGTGCTATCAGACACGGTTTGTCCAGAGCTTTGCTCCAACATTCCGATGAAATGCGTCCAATCCTCAAAAAAGCAGGATTCCTCACAAGAGACCCACGTATGAAAGAAAGAAAGAAATACGGTCTCCGTGGAGCAAGACGTTCTCCTCAGTTCTCAAAACGTTAATTTGTTTTGGAATTTTCAGACAAAGTCAAGAGATGTTTTCTATTGGAGAACATCTCTTTTTGTATGTAAGGAGAATTATTATGAAAATATATGAAACAAAACTTAATGACGATTTACTGGAAAAATTGATTTTATTTTCGGAAGAGTGGGAAAAAGAAAACTGCACCTATGGTTATCATAAAAATCAAAAAGAAGATATAGAAAGGAACCGAATTTTTGTAGCAGAAGAAAACAGTCAAATTATTGGTTATCTTTTTGCCGCTGAAAAAATTTCCGAAAAAGACAGCTCTATAATTAAAAAAGATGAAAAATATATGGAAATAGAAGAAGTTTATATAAGCAAAGAGCTAAGAAAAAACGGTATTGGGCAAAAATTATTTAAAGCTGCAGAAGAAAAATTTAAAAACGAGGGTTATGCTCAAATTATGCTGACATCTGCCAACAGAGATTTTAAATCTTTGCTGCATTTTTATATTGATGAGCTGGATATGAATTTATGGAGTGCCAGACTTTTTAAAAAATTATAAAAAAACCTCCCACAATAATTTGTGGGAGGTTTCGGTTTATATGAACTATTTAATATTCATGGAAATTCTGCCTTGGAATACAGCACCTTCATCAATTTTAATTGAAGAAGTAACTATATCACCTGTGATAACAGCATTTTTCATAATGTGCAGACTGTTGGCAGAAGTTATATTTCCTGTTACTGTGCCATCAATTTTGATATTGTCAGACATAATATCACCTTCGACAGTACCCATAATACAAAGTTCGTTTTCATTGGTAACATTACCTTTTATTTTGCCTTGAATAAGGATATTATTAGAAGAAGTGATAGAACCTTCAATTTCTGTGTTTTCGGTTATAACTGTAGTTTGTGGAGAAACTTCTACAGTATCAACAGGAACTTCAGCTTTAACTTCTTCGGTTTTTGCTGATGGTGCAGCAGGTTTTTCCTCAATTTTCGGGGCTGCAGGTGTTGTAGGAGTAACAGGTTTTTCCTCGGCTTTAAGAGCAGCAGGAGGTATTGGCTTTTCCTCAGTTTTAGGGACTATAGTAGTTTCCGCAGGGTCTAATACTTCTGGTTGGGGTTTAGCTTCTGCTTTTTCTTCATTAAAAGGAATATCAGGTTTCTTTTCTGTTTTATTTTCAATGGCAGAAGAAATTTGCTTTGCTTTAGCTTCAGCTACTGTATCATCTGCACCTCTTGCCTTGAGAAATGTATTGAGAAAATCATCTGTACCTGTGGGCAGTTTGTCTTCCTGTTTTGCGTCTAATTTAAAGTCTGCAGCAGAAGAAGCAGAAGAATGCTGAACAGTATTTGCAGATGTGGAAAATGTAGGAGCTGCTGAATGAAATCCGGCTTTTGGTGCAGCATTATTTGTTCCCTGAGAAAATGTGGGTTTGGCATTAAGTCCCACACCTGTCTGAGGGGCTGCCTGATTTGGTTTGGCAACAGGAGCTGTGGCTGTTGTTGGTGCAGTTGGAGCTGTGGCATTTTCGGCATATTTAGCTTTCATGTTGTCAAAGCTGGATAAAAAGGCAGGCTTGTCATCAGCAGGTTTATTTTCCTTTATTTCATCTTTTTCTTCTTCGTTTCCGGTTAATTCTTTAAATGCTTGCATAAAGTTCTTTTTTACATCCATTATACATTCCTCCTAATTAATTTATCTAAATTAGATTCAATATGCTATCTGTAACCAGCCATTGTGATAGCTGTATCTGCATATAATATAATACTTAAATTTATTCTACTATATTACGGAGAATTTTTCAACTGTTTTATATAAAATTTAACTGAAAAGAGATTAAAAATCTTGGTTTATAGGCATACCAGCCTTGCCATTTAAAGACATATCAGCAATTTTGCCTTTTAAATATTCATAATAAGCCTGAGAGCCTATCATAGCAGCATTATCTCCGCACAGTGAAAGAGGTGGAGCATAAAGCTTATAGCCATGTTTTAAGCAGAGTTCTTCCAACCCTTTGCGAAGTCCTGAGTTAGCAGCAACACCTCCTGCCACAGCTATGGTGTTGTAGCCATATTCTTTGGCGGCAAGCTCCACTCTGGAGCAGAGAATTTCTGTAACTGTATTTTGAAAATCGGCACAGAGAGCAGGAATATCAACATCCACACCTTTTTGTTTAGAATTGTGGATAAGATTTATAACAAAAGTTTTAAGTCCTGAAAAACTAAAATCATAGGGTGAATTTTCCACAGATGGTCGGGGAAGTTTATATTTTCCCGGTGTTGCTGTAACTGCGGTTTTATCAAGGTTTACACCACCCGGGTAAGGAAATCCCATAGCTCTTGCAGCCTTGTCAAAAGCTTCACCTGCGGCATCGTCACGGGTTTTTCCGATAATGTTAAAATCAGTGTAATCTTTTACTTCAATAATATTGCTATGACCTCCCGATACCACCAAACAGAGAAAAGGAGGTTTTAATTCAGTATGGGCTATGTAGTTGGCAGCAATATGACCTCTTATGTGATGAACTGGGATAAGGGGTTTATTTGATGAAAAAGCCAGTCCTTTGGCAAAATTTACACCTACAAGCACAGCACCGATAAGTCCCGGTGCGGCAGTAACGGCTATGGCGTCTACATCATTAAGTGTTATTTGGGCTTTGTTTAAAGTTTCTTCAACTACGGATACAATATTTTCTATATGACGGCGGCCTGCAATTTCGGGAACTACTCCGCCGTATAATTTATGTTCTGCAATTTGTGTATTTACCACTGAGGAAATTACCTTTCTGCCATCTTCTACAACGGCAGCGGCAGTTTCATCACAGGAACTTTCTATAGCAAGTATTTTCAAAATAATCTCTCCTTTAAATTAAAGTTCAATTATATCAAGCATTTCTTTTAAAGCATCTAAAGGTTTTTGTCCTTTGGCAATTTTCATTGTAAAATAAGGGGTTTCTTTGGCAACTACAGTAACTCTGCTGCCCAAACGGGAAGTAAGTTCCGAAGCTACTTTCATGTCAAATTTAGCAGGAATCATAATGAGATTTTTGTCATCCTGTTTTATTTCCGCAAACCCCATAATAGCTGCACGGTTTCTTATAAGAGCCACATCTACAAGTCCCTTTACAGATTGAGGTGGATCACCGAAACGGTCAATAAGTTCGTCAAGTACATCCATGGCGTCTTCATTATTTTTTATAACTGCAATTTTTTTGTATATGTCAATTCTTTGAGTCAAGTCACTGATATATTTTTCGGGGATATGAGCATCAATTCTGAGGTCCATAGCACATTCTGAAGATTTTTCCGGAATAACTTCCCCTCTTTCTTCTGCAATGGCATCTCCAAGCATTTTTATATACATATCATAGCCGACAGCTTCCATATGACCATGCTGTTTTCCGCCTAAGATACTGCCTGCACCACGGATTTCCAAATCCCGCATGGCTATTCTGAATCCTGAACCGAATGAAGTAAATTCCTTTATGGCAGAAAGTCGCTTTGTGGCTATATCAGTGAGAGCTTTTCCCTGAGTGAATGTGAGATAAGCATAAGCACGGCGGGAAGAACGGCCTACACGGCCTCTTAACTGGTAAAGCTGACTTAACCCCATTTTATCAGCATCTTCAATTATCATAGTGTTGCAGTTGGATACATCCACACCTGTTTCTATAATGGTGGTGCAGACTAAAATATCAATTTCTCTGTCCACAAGCTGCTGCCATATTTTAGAAAGCTGTTCCTCACTCATTTTGCCGTGAGCTACTGTAATATTGGCATCGGGGAGCAGTTGCTGAAGTTTAAAGGCACAGGTTTCAATGGATTCCACACGGTTATGAAGATAGAAAGCCTGACCTCCACGACGCAGTTCTTTTTTTAGTGCCTGTTCTATAATTCCCCAGTTGTGTTCAATAACATAGGTCTGTACAGGGAAACGGTCCTGTGGAGCTTCTTCAATTACCGACATATCTCTTATTCCGGACATAGCCATGTTTAGAGTTCTGGGAATAGGAGTAGCGGAAAGGGTTAATACATCTACATTGTTGCGCAGTTCCTTGAATTTTTCCTTGTGAGCCACACCGAAACGCTGTTCCTCGTCAATTATGCAAAGACCTAAGTCTTTAAAATCAACATCGTTTTGTATAACACGGTGAGTTCCGATTACAATATCCACCAATCCTTTTTTTAGTTCGGTAATAATTTGTTTTTGCTGTTTAGGTGTGCGGAAACGGGATAAAATATCAATTTTAATAGGGTAATTTTCCATTCTGGAGCAGAAAGTTTTGTAGTGCTGCCATGCCAAAATTGTGGTGGGCACCAAAACTGCACACTGTTTTCCCTCCATAACACATTTGAATGCGGCTCTGATGGCAACTTCAGTTTTTCCAAAGCCCACATCTCCGCAGAGCAGTCTGTCCATGGGGGAGGGTCGTTCCATATCGGATTTAATTTCATCTATACAGCGTAGCTGATCCCCTGTTTCTTCATAAGGAAAACGCTGTTCAAATTCTCTCTGCCATTCTGTGTCTTTGGAAAAAGCATAACCTTTGGTTTTAAGGCGTTTTGCATAAAGCTCAGTGAGTTCTTTTGCCATATCTTTGACAGCGGCTCTTACTCGTTTTTTGGTGTTTGACCATTCTACTGAGTTTAGTTTATTTAGTTTTACCCCTGAGTCTTCTTTGGCACCAATATACTTTGTTACTAAATCCAGTTGATTTACAGCCACATAAAGCACATCGGAACCAGCATAATTTATTTTTATGTAATCTTTGATTACATTGTCAAATTCTCGTTTTACAATACCGCCGAATATACCCACGCCATAAGTGGTGTGTACCACCAAATCTCCCACAGTAAGGTCGGAAAGATTTTTTATTTTTGAGGCTGATGAAGGTTTGTTTTTCCGTTTTGATTTTGAAGCGGCGATTTTTCCCTGAGTTTTTACAGTGAGCTTTATTTCGGGATATTCAAAACCCGATGGCAATGATGCAGGAACTACTGTAACCTGACCATAACTTATTTTGGAAATATCCGAAGCAGTAACAGCGTCAAATCCGCTTTTTAAAAGGTCGGAAGTCAAAGCAGTGGCAGCTCTTTCCGTACCTGCCATAACAACACAGAAATATTTATGGTCCAGTAATTCTTCCAGTTCTTCTTTTAAAACTCCATATTCACCGCTCCATGGGGAAAGAGGTGTGGCATTTACTCCGTGACTTCTTTTCACGGGAATATCATAACTCACTCTTTCAAATGTTTCCATTATAACACAAGGCAGCAGACTTAATTCCGAAATAAGATAGGGATAGTCCGCTGAAAAAGTGTCACATCCCGGAAAAACCAGACCTTCTTCCAAAAGGGATTCTGTATCCTCTCTTATTTGAGATGACACGGTTTTTAAAGTGTCTTTAACAGCCGCAGGGTCATTAAAGAATATCACTGTGTCAGAAGATATATAATCAAAAATTGTAGCGGGTTTAGAATATACAAGGGGCAAATATCTGTTTACATTGCCGAGAGTCAGATTATCGTTTAATCTGTCAATATCAGCGGAGATATTTGCTCTGGCTTTTTCCATGGACTTTGAAGTGAGCTTTGAAAGTTGAGTTTTAAGAATATCCAGCATTTTTTCCGAACTTTCAAAAAGAACTTCCCTGGCGGGAGTAATATCAATGCTGTCGCAGATTCCTTCACGCCTTTGGGTTTCTATTTTAAACGGAGCAATGCTGTCTATTTCATCGTCCCAAAATTCAATTCGGAAAGGGTCCTCTGTGTGGGGAGGAAAAATATCTAAAATACCTCCTCTGTGGGAAAACTGACATACACCGTCAACCTGCGGTGCGGCACTGTAACCTGCCTGTACTAATTTTTGTATAAGGATGTTTATATCACAGGTATCTCCAGCGGAAAGTTTAATAGTATTTTCGGCTAGATTTTTCGGAGGAATAGTATATTGCAAAAGGGCTTCTGCTCCAGCTACAATTATATTTTTGCCACCTGCCGCAATATTTTCCAAAACTTTAAGGCGCTGGTGTTCATATTCTCTGGAAATTCCTTCAACATCTCGATAGATAAAATCTCTGGTAGGATAGACTATGGCTTTTTCTTCACCAAAGAAAGCATTTAACTCATCAGCAAATTTTACCGCCGAAGAGTCATCAGAGGTGATGAGCAATGCGGAGGCATTTTCATTTTGACAATATCCGTATATAAAATGTGATTTGTGAATCTGAGACAGACCTGACATAAGCACAGGGGTTCTGCCCTCTTTTATATCTGCTGTCATTTCTTTAAACTGCAAAAGCTCCTTCAGAAGGTTGGAAAAATCTTTCATATCACACCTCAACTTATCATTAAAAATTAAATTACATATATTATACTATTTTATTGCTTTTTTCGGTAAAAGTCCAGTGAAATTTGGGATATTAAAGAAAAAGTTTAAAATTTCATAAAAATCATTGATTTTTAAGATGTAAATCTTATGTTAAATCTGTTTACAGATTCCCTGATTTTATAGTATAATAACTCTATACGCTTAAAAACGGAGGGAACTTATGCAACGCAATCTATACGGCAAAAACAGTGATTTATCCTATGAGCTTTCCCGCCGGAAAATGAAAGGTATAAAAATAAGAGTTGAAAAGGACGGAACCATAGCAATAAGTGCAGGAAAAACTGTTCCCAACAAGGATATAGATGCTTTTGTTTTATTAAGCGAAGATAAAATTATAAAAGTGCGGGAAAAACTTAAAAACACCATATATTATATAAATGAAAACTGCCAGTTTGATGAAGGAGATATATTTTATATATGGGGAGAAAAGTATATAATAAACAGAAGTAAATCCCTAAATAAAACCCCGGAAATAAAATTGGAAGATAAAATTATAGCTATATCATCAAAAAGTCAAAATCCTCAAAAAGATATGGAAACATTTCTCAGAAACCAGTGTAAAATAGTATTTGAGAAATTATCACAAAAGGTATATAATACCCTAGAGGAATACAAAGGTGAAAAACCAGACTTAGTTATGAAGAAAATGAAAAGCTGTTGGGGAATTTGCTATTATACTAAGAATAAAATTACACTTAATACAAGACTTGCTTATTTCCCCAAAACTTTGGCTGAGGAAACTATGTACCATGAGTACATACATTTTATTTACCATAACCATTCAAAGGAATTTTACAGTCTTTTAAATAAATACACAGCAAACCGGAAAACAAAAAATTAAAAGGATGGACAGGAGGATAATAAATGCTTCAAAAAATATTATTTATTGCAATTATACTTGTGATATTTGTATCGGGATATTTTTATTTTTTTGTAAACGGACAAACTACTGTAACCGATAATAATATCCCACAGACTCACAATGAACATATGTGGAAAGAATCCGGCGAAAATATAAATTTAGTTCAGTTTGACAGCAACAGTTATTCCGGAAAAAAAGTTGTAATTAAAACAAATTTTGGCAGTATTAAAATTGTACTTTATCCGGAAAAGGCACCTAAAGCCTGTGAAAACTTTATTTACTTGGCAGAACAGGGATTTTATAACGGACTTAAATTTACACAGGCAGTTGCTGACTATTATGTAAAAGCAGGAGATCCTCAGGACGGCAGCGGCGGAAGAAGTATGTGGGACAAGCCTTTTCCCAACGAACTTGACCCTGAACTATGGAATTTCCGAGGAGCTGTAGGTATGGCAGCTACTGAGAGAAATAAAAACGGAAGTCAATTCTATATTATAAATGCCAAAACTGTTAATGAACACTCTGTTGAAAAAATGAGGAAATCTCTTTTCCCTGAAAAAGTTATAGAAAAATACAGTGAAGTTGGAGGAGCTCCATGGTTGGACGGAAATCACACTGTTTTTGGACAGGTGATCAGCGGTCTTGATGTAGTGGATAAAATTATGGGAACAGCAGCATCAAAAGAACCTGCTGTAATAGAAGAAATTGTAGTTGAGTAAGGAGAAATTAAAAATGATAGATGCCAAAATCAAAAGAATAAATGAACTTGCAAAAAAATCCAGAGAAACAGGGCTTACCGAAGCTGAAAAAGCAGAGCAGAAACAGCTCCGTGATGAATATATACAGGGATTTAAAATAAGCCTTAAATCCCAGCTTGACAATATGTACTT
>JAHHUB010000190.1 GCA_020024175.1 Oscillospiraceae bacterium
ATGAGGTAAAAACAAAGTTTCTCGAAGAAGGGATTACTTACGATGATCTGTCCGATGAGGACAAAGAACGGTATGAGGATGATTTTATTGAAGATGGACTGATGCCGGACTTTATCCCCTCCGAAAAACTGAACAAGTTTGTCTTTAATGAAACCACTGTGGACATTGTTTTACAGGATTTAATGGAGCGTGGAATTAAAGTTTCCGGTGGTGATCGGTTGGGTAAAACCATTATTTTTGCACAGAATAAAAAACATGCTGAATTTATTTTGGAGCGTTTCAACAAGCTCTATCCAGAGTATCATGGTACATTTGCCCAACGGGTTATCTGCGACGATGCTTATGCTCAGACAATCATAGATGACTTTAAGCAGCCGGAAAAAGAGCCTCATATCGCTGTATCCGTAGATATGATGGATACCGGTATTGATGTACCACAAGCAGTTAATCTGGTGTTCTTTAAAAAAGTTCGTTCCAAGGCTAAATTCTGGCAGATGATTGGCCGAGGCACTCGGCTGTGCAAGGATCTTGCCTGCATTGATCAGATTGATGGTGAATATACGGACAAGCGCAGATTCTTAATCTTTGACTACTGTGGGAACTTTGAATATTTCCGAGAGCATAAAGAAGGTTATGAATCCAGAGAAACAAAAACACTTTCTGAAAATATTTTTGGCAAACAAATCAGAATTATAGCAGCTTTGCAGGAAAGCTGTTTTGTCGAAGCTGATTATCAAAGCTGGCGAAATGAGATGATTGATACCTGCCACAAACAAGTTATGGAACTTCAGCCTGAACTGATTGCTGTAAAGCTAAAAATGCAATATGTGGAGAAATACAAAAAACAGGAAGTTTTCTGTTCACTTACTGAGGGCGATAAGGGCGAGCTGCTCACACACATTGCCCCCATTGTCCATTCCCCTGAATCGGATGAGTTTGCAAAACGCTTTGATAACTTCATGTATGGTCTGATTTTAGCCCATATTGAGCAGTTGCCTGCTTTTAGATATGCCAAAAAACAGCTATGTGATACTGCCTCTTTGCTGGAGCGTAAGTCAAGTATTCCACAAATTAAGGAGAAGCTGCCTATTCTGCATAAAATCCATACTGATGCTTTCTGGGATAGGCAAGACATTTTACTGTTTGAAAGGGTTAGGAAAGAGCTGCGGGGGCTGATTCGGTTTTTAGATGAAGGTGGTGGAAAACAAAAGCGTATTATCACCAAACTCACCGACCCCATTATCGACCAGCAGGAAGGCGTTCAGTTTGATGCAGCCTATGACTTTGAGGACTACCGTGCGAAGGTAAATCACTATGTCAATGAACATGGGGATACCCTTGCAATCTACAAGCTGACACATAATATTCCCCTTTCTATGATGGATTATCAGGAGTTGGAACGAGTGCTAACCTGTGAACTGGGAAGCAAAGAAGACTATAAATGTGAGTTTGGAGATACACCATTTGGATTACTGATTCGGAAAATTGCAAAACTGGATCATGATGCAGCAATGCAGGCATTTTCTTCTTTTATCAATGATCAATCTCTAAACCAAAAGCAGATTTCTTTTGTGAACAAAATCATTAACCATATCGAATTAAACGGATATATGGAAAATGTGGCAGATCTTACAAAGCCGCCATTTGATAAACCCATCAGCTTTATAAGGCTGTTTGATACAAAAACAAGAAATGCATTGATAGAAACAATCAATCAGGTTCGGAAAAATGCAATTCAAATTTCAGCATCATAAATATCTGAACAATATATACATAATACTTCAATGCAATATTTGTCATCATATGATTTTTCTTATATGGCAAACAGAGTAAAAGATGCTTGTTATAATACTCCTGTTCTTTTTATATTTATTAACACTAATGTAATTCCATTAACAATACAGGCAATTTTTTCACTATATATGATTATCACAAATAACTATTTGGTAGGATTTTTATCAATTTTAAATATAGTATTTGGCTTGGCATCTTATATGGGTTTTAAAAATAAATTATATGAAGTCAGAAAAGATAATCAAGAAAAATCTGCTGAATTTGCATCACAGGTTATTGAACAATATAAAGACAGTAAATTTATAAAAACTCATGGAACTGAAGAAATATATAGTAATAAACTTCAAAAAGGTTTTCTTAACAAAGTAAACAGTTTTATGAAATTTTTTATATTTCAATATAAATACTACTACATACCTTTTGCACTTTCTAAAATTATGAAGATAACAATTTATATTTTAGGTGGTTATTCTGTTATAAAAGGTAATATGATGGTAGGTATGCTCACAATGCTTATGCAGTACTTTGAACAAGCTTCGGAGTCATGTAACATCCTTTGTGATTTAGGCTCAATGTATCAGGAATCATTGGTATCATTTAATAAACTTGAAGAATTTAAAAAAGCCTATTCACATAAGGACGGCGATGTAATGCCTGAACATATAGACAGCATTGAAGTTGAAAATCTCAGTTTTGACTACGGTGATAAGCCTATTTACAGAGATTACAATTTAAAACTGGAAAAAGGCAAACTCTATGGTTTGGACGGCGAAAACGGTGCAGGAAAATCCACCCTTTTAAATTTGATTATAGGTTTATATATGGGAGATTATAAAGGAAAAATTTGTTATAATACCGTTGATATAAACAAAATAAATCTAACAAAATGCAAGCAAAAGCTTATTGGTGTAACAGAACAAGAACCGCTTCTTATGAAAGATACACTCTATAATAATATTTGTTTGACAGAACATTACAGCCGTGAGAATATTTACAAATATGCTGAAATAATAGGGTTAAAAGCATACTTTGATAAATTACCCAATGGTTTGGATACGGAAATAAATGATAAATCTACAAATATTTCCGGAGGAGAAAAACAGAAAATATCCATACTTCGACAGCTGCTCAAAAATCCTGATGTTATGATTTTTGATGAACCTACTTCCGCTTTAGATGTGGACAGTGTAAAATTATTTGCAGAATATATTGAAAAAATCAAAAATGATAAAATTATCATAATGATTTCTCATGATGAACGCATGAAAAAGCTATATGATGAAACAATATTTGTGAAAAAATGTACTA
>JAHHUB010000191.1 GCA_020024175.1 Oscillospiraceae bacterium
ATTGACTTTCTACCAGCTACATGGTAAAATTTCCATGTTTTCTGTGTCTTAGAAAAGATTATTCATAACTTTTCATACTATGAAATAGCGTCCTGTCATTACTTGGAATCACTTTATAAATAATGAGTGGCAGCGGGATACCATATCATACAATATATTGTGAAAAATCATATATTGACCGGATAAATTTTTATTTAATTAAAAAAAGAAATGAGGAAATTTTACAATGAAATTAATAGAAAAAACATTAGCATTACTTTTAATTGCAGTTATGACTTTGACACTTATTACTGGCTGTGGTAATGAATCCTCAAAAGTTTCAGAAACTGTCCGCTGGATAAATGCTACCTATGCTATTATTACAGAAATAAATGGTGACAACCACAATCTTTTTGGTGGTATGAAACCAGGAGAAGATGCTAAACAAGCTGTACAAACTGCACTAAAAGATTATTGGGGTGTTACTGACAGAGAAAGTGCTGATGACACAATGGACTGGCTTCTCAATGAAGGCCACAGAACAGAATATGCTGAATTAATGTCAGTGCTTAAAGAGTATGGTGCAGCTGAAGAAACAAAAGAAGATTTGGAAAAAATTCTGGGAGAACTTGAAGAAGATGTAAACGCTGGTCCTTATCTTGCTCAAAGTTTCTATGACTATATGGAATTTGGTCCTACAGCAATAGATGCATGGGATTACTCACGTGCTGTTTCATTGCTTGGATGGTACTATCTGGCAGGTTACTATACAGAAACAGAAGCATTGGACAAAGCATTGGAAGTTGCACAAACAGTTCAAAAGAAATTTAGTTCATGGGATGACTTTACCAAAAGCTATTTCAGAGGTTATACATACTGGTCAAAAAGTGATTACAGCGACCGTTTAGCTATCTATGAAAAGCTCAAGGAGCAAAAAGATGGACCATATCAGGTTCCATGGGATCTTACATTAGAAAAAACCTGGGAAAACTAAAACCCATTAAATATTGTTAAAGCAGTATTTTAAACCCATTATTTATAATAGAAATCCCTCCAACAAATCTAATATAAACCAAATAAAATCACTGCCCGCAAGTGTATTTTCTTTAATTAATAGTGAAAATACTGCAACTATTACAGCAAAAAAACCACCAACTGTGTTGGTGGTTTTCTTTATGCAAAAAGCGTGGGTGTTTGTAAGTCACAGATCAGACAGATTAGTGTGGTTTTGCCAGCCTCGTTTTTTCCTACAAAACCATAAATGCCTTCTTGAGGAATATGTATTCCCTTCAATGCACAGAATTTTCCGTAGTTTTTTTAATTGTCAGTTTCTAAAACATAGTTCATATTTACTGCCAACTTTTACGTTTTTTGTTTAACAGACAAAGGTCAAGAAAGCAGCCAAGATAATCGTCAAGATTTGGTCAAGATTTTTGCTGTGCCAGCTTAAATCCAATACCCCAAACAGTTTCAATATAGTCTTTGCTGCTGACATACTGCAATTTTTTGCGAAGATTGGAGATATACTGCTTTAAAGAACGCTCTGTACAGTCAAGTGTATCTAAACTTATTTGGTCAAGCAAAACCTGTGTAGGATTTTGCATTAAAAACTTTTAAATAGCATACTCTGTTCTGGTTAATAAAATGGGCATATCACAAACAGAAACAGACATAACTTTGCCATCTAACTTTAAATCTCCCCAGTGCAAAATTTTTATATATAATATCTTGTTACATTGGGAAGCTGTACTGCAATATGAGCCAATAATTTTTTAGTATCAAAAGGTTTTGTAATATAATAGTCCACAGCATCACCCAGTAAAAGTGATACTTTATCCTGTATATCCACTTTGGCACTGAGGACAATTAGCGGAATATTCAGAATATGAGAAAGAACTTCCTCACCGGAAAGTTCCAGCATCATAAGATCTAACAGTATAAGATCCGGGTGATTTTGTGAAATGTGAAATAAGATACAGTGCTTATGTTTCTGAATAAGCCCTAAGTGTATTATATCCTTCTTGATGTAAAATTTCTTCCAAAACATTTCCGATTTGTTCATCATCTATAATGACAATAGTTTGCATTTTACATAGATCTTCTTTCATTTTATATGTTGCCTGAGTTTTATCGGTATTTGCACCATTTTTATAATTAATATATTTTGGAGTTTTCTGTTTTTATCTCGCACATCTGTGTTTATATAATAATAATAATAAAATTATTGCTTTTTAAATATGTATGTTATATAATTTCCTTGTAATTTATACCAAAACAATAAATTACATTTTTATATTTTATAAACATTTACATTTCTTAGAAAGGATTATAATTATGCTAAATTATTCTAAAACTATTTTATTGGCATTACTTGTTTCCGGCTTGTTAATAACAGCGACAGGATGTGGTTCTCCAACTTCTGACAATGGAGATAGTGTTTCTTCTAATCAGCAAATACAAACTGAAGAATCCAAAAAAGAAGATTCTGAAAAAAGTGATTTGGATGAATCTGCACAGGCAGAGCAATCAAACCAGAACAGTGAAGAATCCTCCAGTGAAAAATCCGATACAAATGAAGAAATTTCAGATATTTCCAATAAAGAGCTTACTGATTTGTTTAGTAGTGCTTTAGATGAAATTAATGACCTGGCTTATGATGAACCAATATTTGTTGTAAAGAACATTTTCAAAGGTAAAGATGTACAATATAAATCTGTAGAAGTGGACAATCATCCGTATTTAGAAACAACAATAGACTATAATATGCTTGTTGACTATTATGCAATTACTTTTACAGATAAAGCATTGGAATGGATTTTATCTACCAAATTTTTAAATGTAGATGGTAAATTATATTGTTCTGCAGTAGGTGGTGCAAGCGGCATACATATCGAGAATATATCAATTGAAAAAATTCAGGATAACAAATATAAAGCTACATTTTCCTGTTATCATTTCTCTGAAGAAGAATGTAAAACTCAATCTAATTTTGAAATTAAAAAAACTAATGATGGATACAGAATATCCAGCATTGATTATTGCCCTACTTTTTTGAAACCGGCTTTATGGAATATAAAATAATTTATCATATATTCTGTATAAAAATTAAATTTCAAAAAGTG
>JAHHUB010000192.1 GCA_020024175.1 Oscillospiraceae bacterium
CTGCTTTGCCTGCTTCGGTGTATGGAAATATGACGGTATGTACGCAGACGGTAAGCCGTCTCTTTCCGGCCAAATTCCTGGAACATTTCAGCAACTTCCTCTGATACTTCCATAAAACAATCTGATGTGTAGAATGGGTAGTAATCCCATAAAAACGAAAAAACGCCCGGACGGCATAGAGTCATACAGTCATATGGACGCATGAAATAAAATTATCGTTTACATGATGATATTTTTCATATACGTAACCAGAATATCCCGAAGGAGGGGCAAGACTTTTTTAACTACCAAAGCAGGTTCATCAGCTTTTTATCCTTTTTGCTTAGGAAAGCACACTACAATTTCAAAAATATTATTATTTAAAGAAGCACGGATAGAACCGCCCATTTTTACTGTTAAATTCTTTGCTATTGTGAGACCCAAACCGGTTGTTTTGCGAGAACGAGATAAATCTGTTGTATAAAAACGATTAAATATTTTATCTATATCAGATTCATTTATGCTGTCAGTAATATTCTGAAAAGAAAAATGATAATATTCATCATCATCATAAGATGAAAAATGATAATCACTTTTCCCATGTGACAAGGCATTGGAAAGGATATTTTCAAATATCCTGGTCACTGCTTTTTCATCTCCATAAAAAGGAAAAGAAATCTCTGAAATATCTAATGCTGGGATTATTTTGCGTTCCTCAAAAGCTTTAAAAAAGGAAACTGCAACAGAGCGTAAAACAGCATTTAAATCAAATGTAGTATAAGAAAATTCCATTTCATCAGCTTCTATTCGTGCAAATTCAAACAACTGATTCAGCAACTGATTTAAAACATTCAATCTTTCGTTTATAATGGTTGCTGCATCTACATCTTCCTCAGACAACTCCGGTGATTGTAGAAGCATTTGTGTATAACCTTGAATAGCAGTCACAGGTGTTCTAAGATCATGGGCTAAATTTGTAATTGTTTCTTTGATTATCTCATCCTTTTTTTGCAATGAATATACTTGTTTGTGGTAAACCCGAAGCAACTCATTCAAAGCATTTACAAGTTCCACTATATCAGAAGAAGGAAAATCTAGTGTCAATTCCGCATGAGTAAAGGTATGTAAAAGTGTTTGCAATTTCCGCCTTAAACGGGTTACTTCCCTGCGATGAAGCAAGTAAAATGATAAGACGATAATAAGAGATAATGTCGCAATGATAGAGTATATTTGAAGTACCAAACTCATAATATGATCCCTCCTTGCATTATGTAATATCCTTTTTCTTGAAAATTGTTCCTATAACTCCACCAAATATAATCATATAGGCGAAGAAAATGATAAGTGCAGTTGGAAGCCATTGAACTGCCATATCTATTCTTGTTTTATTGATGTTACTAATTGCCCAAAAAATTGTGATGTTATATCCTAAGCCTAAAATACTTTCCAGTCCATGAAGAACCAGATATCCAAAAAAGATAAGCAAAGCATTAACTGCCATGCTAAATGCACTGTTTCTTATGAGAAAAACAAGTGAAATTGCAAGCGTTGACACAGCCATATGATATAATGCTTCGCAGAATATATATGACACTATATTGCTAATATCTGTAAAAGTAAGTCCGTTTATTCCAAAAAAAATTTTATTACATAACAAACCAATTAAGAATGCAGCTACCAAAAAACAGGATGACACAATCCAGCCAATTACTAATTTTGAAAAGAAGTAACTCCATCGAGACAGACCCTTTTCTATAAAATGTTTAATAGTCCCTTGACGAAAATCATTTGAGAAATAGTAGCTACAAAAAATAATCAAAGGGAATACAACCGGGTAATAATTAAAAAAAGAATCCCAGTAATTTGCAGAAACTTCTGTACCTACCAGATATTCCCTCATGCCGATCGTTGTTTCTTGTGCATAAGCACATAAGAATATCCATCCGATCATTATAAGAAAACATACTTTTAAAACTTTTCCATGTATTACTTTATAAAAATCGGCTCTAATTAAATTAAGCATTGACTATGCCTCCTCTCATTTTTTCATTAAAATAATCTTCCAGTGACTCCTTTGTTACAGTACATTCATTAACAGAAATTCCATGATTAACCAGTAAGGAGTTTACAAATCCGGGATTGTCTACATATTCAAAAATCCGAATATTATTATCGGAAAGAATTTCGTAGTTTTTAGTATGAAGATTTTTTTCTATTAAAATAGCGGCTTGTGCAGTATCTGATACCTTAATTTTTAAACAGCATTGACACTTTTCATTTAATTCTTTTGCAGTGATTTCTTCAATCAGTTTGCCATTTTTAATAATACCGTAATTTGTTGCAATTTTTGACAATTCCCCCAAGATATGACTGGAAACCATAATGGTAATATGTTCTTCCCTATTTAGTCTTAATAAAAAATTCCGCATATCTTGTATTCCAGTCGGATCTAATCCATTGATAGGTTCATCAAGAATTAGAAAATCAGGATTTCCTAGCAAGGCAATGCCAATAGCTAAACGCTGTTTCATACCTAATGAAAATTTTTTAACAATTTTATTTTTATATTGTGACAGACCCACCTGCTTTAAAATTTGTTGTACAGATTCTTTGTTTGATAGTCCATATGCTTTTCTGAATACTTCCAGATTTTGTTTTGCGGTTAATTCTGCATAGAGTGCCGGAGATTCAATTACGCAACCCATACGATAACGCTCAGTTTGGGGAGCAAAATTTCCAAATAGTTCAATAGAGCCTTCTGATGGTTCAACCAAACCTGCAATCATCTTCATTAAAGTAGATTTACCAGCACCATTTTCTCCAATCAAACCATATATTTCGCCTTTTTGAATGGAAATGGATACTTTATCAACAGCGTAACAATTTGTGTATTTTTTAGAAACTGTATTCGTTCTTAGTATATATTCCATGGTATATCCCTCCTTGTGGTTTTAGTGTAAGGGATAAGTTTAAGTAAATTGTTTTTTAAATTTAAGGATTTTATAAAGATTATATGTCCATCTTAAATCCAATTCCCCAAACCGTTTTAAGATACGATTTGCTATTAT
>JAHHUB010000193.1 GCA_020024175.1 Oscillospiraceae bacterium
CGGTTTCTGCTGTGCAAACCATTGATAATGCTTTTGAAGTTTTGTCTTCGATTTTAGACTTTACTAGTTTTAACTGTTCTTCAATAATAGGAAGTTGTTTTACAACTATCAGATCAGACATTTTAATCATCCTCCATAGCTATTCTTGTACTGATACCCAGCATTTCCAATATTTCACTGGGTGTATAATTGTCATTCAAACAATCAATATGATAATATTTATCATCTATTTCGACAAATTCATCTTCGGCAACTATTGGATCACCACAAATATCACAAATGTAAAATGCTCGTGGTTCATAGTTTGGGCATTGTGAGTGGCAAGGACTGTGTCTGCATATTTCACACATATTTGTATCCTCCTAATTAAAATTGTTTATAATATTTTCGTAACAGCTCCATTTATTATCTGATTTGTCTTTGATATAACCACTCATATTGTTTATATCATCAAATTTATTTATCAGACTGTTAATGGCAATTTTGTCAAGCGAACTTTCCGACAATCCGTTTATATTTGTTTTCTTTGGTATCTCAGGTTCTTTGTCTTCCCAACGTTTCTGATTAAGCCAGGTTGCAGGATATGGAATATACCTGCCGTTTTCCTTTTGCCATTGTGCAGTGGTTTTATTTTTTTCAATTACAGTAATCATTATTTTTACCATATCTTCATTGGGATTAATTTTCTTGAAAGAAATAAAAGCTTTATCTTTTGCAACTTTACGAGGGTAACTTTGCCAAAACTTTTCAAAAAGTGCTTGAAGTTCCATGTTTGATTTTTGTGTATCTGTTTTTTCTTTTTCGCTCTTGTTTTTCCCTGTAGGGACTATAGGGTTAATAGTGGTTATATTAGTTTGGTTAATATCAGTATGGTTACAGTCTAATTTTTGTACTTCTAGAAGTCTATTTTTTGTACTACTGGAAGTACAATTTTTAGTATTCTTGAAGTCTAATTTTTGAACTTCTGAAAGTTCATTTTTTGTACTACAAGAAATACAATTTTTAAACTTCTTGTTGTCCATTTTTTGTACTTCTGAAACACCACATACATCATCTGTTTTTACAATTATAAAATTAGGTTTTCCCTGCCCTTGACGTCTGCGTTCAAGAAGACCTGATTTTTCTAACTCTGCCAAATAACTGTTTGCGGAACCTTTAGAACAGTTAAGTATTTCCACAATATTTTCAACTGAAAACAGTATGTAAGGTTGACCATTAGCTGTAAACCATTGATTTTTAATTGAAAGGCTTACACGATCCAGCATAATGCAGTAAAGCAATTTTGCACCATGTGAAAGGATTTTGCTGTATTTTCCGTTTCCGAAAAAGGAAGAGGGGATTTTATAGTACTTAAATTCCATTGATTTTTACCTGCCTTTTGATGTGCCTATTGCTTTCTAAATCCTAATGTGATATAATTTATTCGTAATAACATTAGATAAAATGTTTAAAAGAATGTCTAAGCTTTGTCGCAGGAGCTTAGGCATTTTTTTGTTTTTCTTTTTCTTCATTTTCCTTATCTTTGTCCTCCTTTAAAATTCTTATCAGTTCCGGGTCCCAAAAAACATTTTTAATAAGATAGACGAAAAAAGGCAAAAACAAGAAAACCAATTCTCCGCCAAATGCATTATAGCCTCTTACAGCAGTAGCATATCTGTGGCCGGCTTCAAATATGGAAAGTCCTATAATCTGCAATATTGCAAACCAATAAAGCATGTTTAAAAATTTCTTCAAAATGATCACCTCTTTCTGCCTGCATTAAGTAAATTTTCAAAAGTATTTATGTATGGTAAATCGCAAAACCCATTATTATTTTTAATACCAACTAAAAGGATATCACCTACAAAAGAAATTCCGCAAACTGATGTGTTATACTGCTTTTGTTTAAACCGACCATCTTCATCACAGATTACAGCAGCATTTTCAAAAATTACAGTTTCAATAAATCCGCCAACTTCATTTTGCAGAGATTGCAAACTGTTTTCGATTTCTACGATTTTCCAAGGTTGCCCGATAATCTTTTTTAATACTTGCATTATGCCTGTCCTTTCTTAAATTATTTCTGCATATAGGGCAAATATAATTGCTATTGTCATTTTTACATATTGTAATTATTGTTGCATAAAATACATTTTAGGGACCTAAGCAGGTTCACCGGTATACAATCCCGTTTGCCGTAAAGCTATGTCTTTAGAAATACCGAGAAAAATCATAAGCTGACTTTTTTCGATACGCCATTCATTTCCCACCTTTTTAGCAGGAATTGTACCGTTTTGACATAGCTTGTTTACATTTTCGGGGGTTTTGCTTAAAAGCAGTGCTGCATAATTTATATCCATTAATAGGGGAATATTTTTCCATGTTGTGGGTGTGTTTTTATATTTACCTGTCATTTAAATTACCTCCATTTGTTTTTGTGAAAATATAAATCCAGTTATTTGTGTTAAGGCAAAAGAAATGTTGTATCTGTTTTGACATTTCCGGAAGCTTAGGCTCTGACTGTGAGTTGATGTTAAAAACAATATCATGTTTGTACTGGTCATAGTTTTCTGCAAATATGCCGTTTTCCCAAAGGTAGTCAATCCATTTGTTTTGCATATATAATCTTGGGTTATCCAAACGCTTATAAAAAGCATTAAGATATTTTACAAAATTTTCAGCGGCAGACTCTTGGCGGAAAAAACATTTTCTGTATTCCCTTATACCACTGTGCATAGGTTCTCCGGGACGCAAATCTCTTGTTTGTCTCCATACCTGATAAAGTCTTTCATCTCCGATAACTTGACTGCTTACTTTCCACATTTGTGATCATCTCCTTATTCAAAAAATTTTGTCCAATCAAAATTAAGGACTCCCGCTATGCGTTTTGCAATCTTAACGGAGGGACATCGTTTACCGTTTTCGATTAAATTGTACATAGCTGTAGTTATATTAGATTTAAAAGCCACAGTTTTCTGAGAATAATCTCTTTGAATTCTCAAATCTTTTAAATTAAGTTCCATTGGTTTCATCTTCTTTAATTAACAATCTGTTATTT
>JAHHUB010000194.1 GCA_020024175.1 Oscillospiraceae bacterium
GTATAAAGGGTGCATTAGTCAGTATTTTGGGCACTATACTCCCTCCCCTTTTTATAATCACTGCTATTTCATATTTTTATGAGGCTTTTAAGACAAATCCTATTGTCAGTGCGGTTTTAAAGGGTATGCAGTCGGGGGTTGCCGCAGTTATTGCAGATGTGGTTTTTAATTTAGGTTCTAAAATAGTTAAATCTAAGGATTTAATTTCCTGTTTTATTATGGCAGCAGCGTTTTTTGCAACATATTTTTTCAGAGTAAATGTAATTTATATAATATTAATTTGCGGTTGTATCGGAGCAATCAGAGTTTTTGTTTTAGATAAAATTCGCAAAGCCGAGAGGTGATTTTATGAGAATAGCATTATTTACCGAAACCTATCTCCCACATATCAATGGAGTTGTAACTCATGTAAAACTTTTAAAAGAAGGATTGGAAAAACTGGGACATACAGTGCTTATTGTAACTGCTGATTCGGGAACCAGACACCATTACATAAAAGACGGTATTTTATATTGTCCTGCGGCAAAACTCAAAAGATTTTACAGTTACAGCGTTGCTCCTCCCATAAGCCGAAAAAGACTTAAACTTATTGATGACTTTAAACCCGATATAATACATATACATAATGAATTTGGAATAGGAATTTCCGGTTTCAGAGCTGCAGAAATTTTGAGAATTCCTCTTGTTTACACACTCCACACCATGTATGATGAATATTTGTACTATGTGGTTCCTAAAAAATTTATAGATGCAAGCAAAAGAGTTGCACATAAGTATTTTAAGCTTTTGGGTGAACATGCCGACGCTATAACAGGACCATCAAAAAAATGTGAGGAATATTTTAAGCTTGTGGGAGTAAATAAAGAAGTTCATGTAATTCCAAATGCTGTGGAACTGGATTCATTTATGCCTGAAAATATTAATATGGAAGCAAAAAAAGCTTTTAGAAGAAAATATAATATTCCTGACAGCAAAATGATTGCTTGTTTTGTAGGACGACTTGGCAGAGAAAAAAGTGTGGATGTAGTTTTGGATTATTGGAGTAAATCCATTAAAGAAAGCGATGATATACATCTTATAATTATTGGCGATGGTCCGGTTAGAAAAGAATTGGAAGAACAAGCTCAAAGTTTGGGAATATCTTCTATGGTAACATTTACCGGAGCTGTTCAGCATGATGAGCTTCCTCCATATTTGGCATCATGTGATGTTTATGTTACTGCTTCCCTTTCCGATACCAATTCCATTTCTATGTTGGAAGGAATGGCAACAGGACTGCCAGTTTTGCAAAGATTGGACAGACTCAACGAGGATCAGGTTGTAAACGGTGAAAACGGATATGTATTTAATTCCCCTGAAGAAATGGCAAATGAACTTCTTAAAATAAAAAATATGCCGGAAGAAGAACTCAGCAAACTCAAAGAATCAGTAACAAAATCCGTGTTAAACAGTGGTGCAGTTACTTTGGCAAAACATTTGCTTGAAGTTTATGAAGAAATTAAACATTAGGAGATTATTATGAAAATTGATATAAAGAGTAATTATGATATTTTTATAATAGGTGGTGGTATCGGCGGACTTATGACAGCTTACAGACTGACTGAGAAAAATCCTTCTCTTAAAATCTGCTTAGTTGAAAAAGGTCATGCTTTGGAAAAAAGGAACTGCCCTATTGTTAAAAAACAAGTTGACAAATGTATCAAATGTCCTTCTTGTGCAATTATGGAGGGTATGGCTGGTGCAGGAGCATTTTCAGATGGTAAATATGTTATTTCCACAGAATATGGCGGATGGCTTACAGAATTTTTATCAGATGAAGTTGTAATGGATTACATTGAACAGGCTGATAAAATTTTGGTGTCTTTCGGAGCCACAACAGAAAGATTTATGCCTAATAATGAACTTAAAAAGCTCTGTCTTCAATATGATTTGCATATGAATCAAGCTCAGCTCAAACATTTGGGAACTGATTCAAATTATGATACAATGCTTAAACTCATCCAATCTTTGGAAGGCAAATGTGATATTTTTACAGATACAGAAGTTATAGATGTAAACAAAGAAACTCACCAAATTTCTCTTGCAAACGGTAAAGACACATATAATACCAAAGCTGACAAAATTATTTTTGCAGTGGGCAGAGTTGGCAGTCGTTTCTTCTCAAAATGGTGCCAGGAAAACCAGATTTCACTTATGAATAATCAGGTTGATGTAGGTGTCAGAGTTGAACTTCCTTCCATGGTTTGGGAAGATTTCTCTCAAAAGATTTATGAACCTAAGATTTGGTATCGCTCCAAACAATACGGAGATACTACCAGAATGTTCTGTTTTAATGAAAGAGGAAATGTTGTAACTGAAAATACAGATGGAATTTTGACAGTAAATGGTCATTCCTATCGTGATTTATCCAGAAAGACAAAGAATTCTAACTTTGCATTGCTTTCCACAATTAAATTTACAGAACCTTTTAAATCCCCTATTGAATATGCAAGATATGTAGCAGGACTTGCTAATCTCATCAGTGGCGGCAGTGTAATTGTTCAAAGATTTGGTGATTTGATAAGCGGACGCAGAACCAATGAAAAGAGACTTCAGGAATCTACAACCCGTCCTACTCTGTCAGCAGTTCCCGGAGATTTGTCACTCTGCTTACCTAAAAGACAGCTTGATAATATTATTGAAACTCTTTATGCATTGGATAAGGTTTCACCAGGTACAGCTAACTGTGATACATTGCTTTACGGTATTGAATGTAAATATTACTCAGCCCGTCCTGCATCTCATAATTTTGAGATAGATGGCTGCAAAGGTATTTATGCAGTTGGCGACGGAGCAGGTTTCACCCGTTCCCTCTCTCAGGCAGCTGCAAATGGTCTTTTTGTTGCTGATATTCTCACAAAGTAAAAAACATAAAATTATAATGCCCAAACTTAATTTGCTTGGACAATTTTCTGTATTATATTTGGAAGTGACAAAATGGAAAAAGTTATATAAAAAATTACAGATTTGATA
>JAHHUB010000195.1 GCA_020024175.1 Oscillospiraceae bacterium
TTATGATTTCATAAGGACCTTGCAAAGTAAGTTTGTTTTTATTGTAAATATATACGGATATACAGTCAGGAGAAACATATTCCGGCCAATCAGCACATTTGTAAAAATTTTTGACGGCCTTTTTAAAAATTTTATTTTTCAAAAATATACCTCCTCATAAACTTATATATAAATACATATTCATTAACAAAGCTAATAATGAAAAATCGGAGGAGATTTTATTGAAAAAATTAAAAAAACTGCTGATGACATCAGCAGTAATTTATTTGTGTATTGTTTTTGTATGTTGTGAAAAAGTGGGGGACAGTGTAAGAAATGCTGTAAGAATTTGCGGATTTTCTCTTTTGCCTTCACTTTTCCCATTTATGATATTATCAAGCTTTGTTTCATTGACAGATTTAAAATATGAGTTTTCAAAGCTTTTCGGTGGAGTAGGTGAAAAATTATTTCATTGCCCGAAAAAATACACCCATATACTGTTTTTATCCCTTATAGGTGGATATCCCATAGGTGCCAATATGATAAATTCCGCTTTGGAAAAAGGAGAAATGAATATCAGTGAAGCTGAAAAACTTCTATGCTGCTGTGTAAACTGTTCTCCTGCCTTTATTATCAGCGGAGTGGGATTGGGAATTTTAGGTGATATAAAAGCTGGTGTTATAATTTGGCTGTCAGAGGTTTTAGCTTGTATTATAACTGCCTGTTTTACCCATATGAAAACAAAAAATAACTCCTGTATATCAAACCCAAAAGATACAATGCCCTATAGTCAGGCTTTGGTAAAGAGTATAAATAATTCTGCTATATCCATGCTGTGCATATTCGGTTTTGTAATAGGTTTTTCTGCATTTACCGCAGTATTGTCAAATAACAGGGTTTTTATGAAATTCATTGACTTATGCTATGATAGATTTTTTAAAAAGATTTTACCTTATAATTATTTTGAAACTTTAATTTTCGGAATGATTGAAATATCCGGTGGAATTTTCCGTATAAATCAAGGTCTGGTACGATATATGAGCTTGTTCTCGTTTTTAACAGCTTTTGGAGGAATAGGTGTATTTTTTCAAATTAAAAATTGTATAAAAACGCAGATAAATTTTAAACCCTTTATAATTTCAAGATTTGCCATGGGCATTTATTCAGCACTTTTTACTGAAATTTTTAAAAGGTATTTTATGAAAACCTCTGTATGTGCTATGGGAAATATCTGTGCCGAAGCTTATGTAAATTCCAATTCCATTATATATACTCTTTGTATGCTGTCCATGATTATAACAATTTTATTAAAAAAAGAGGAAGTGTTTTAGAGCATAAAAAATGTGTACCAAGGTAATAATAAATATTACTAAATAATATGGGGGAAAGTCAAATGAGTAATTCGCTGACAGTGTATTTTGACAGTCCGGATCTTTGCAGAGAATTTCTGTCTGTGTTAAAAAACAATAGTGATATTTGCGAAAAAGGTAAAATAACTGTGGTTCAGTCCAATGAAAAATGCGTTCTTTCCTGCGACAGTTTATTGATTGTCTGCGGAAAAAACGCAAAATATCTCCCAGATATATTAAATTGCTCCAATACAACAGTGATTTTAAATTCCGCTTGTCGTATTGTTTTGAGTGAAGATGAAGCAAAAAATTATAAATTTATAACCTGTGGATTTTCTTCCAAAGACAGCGTTACGGTTTCCAGTATAACTTCCGATAAATCTGTGGTAAGTATTCAAAGAGGTTTTATCAATTTTACCGGTTATAAAGTTGAACCTATGGAACTTGTTATTGATTGCAGTTACAAAAATTGCGACAATATGCTGGAAGTGGTTACTGCTGTTTTATATTGTTTTGATAAAAGTTTTTTTGAAAATAAATAAAAGGTTTTGCTGTATTTGAATCTGTTATAACAAAGCTTTGTAAATATCTCCTTTTTTGTAACCTGTGGTTTTGCTGATTTCTTTGGCTGCAGCTGATGAGCCCATATCTTCAGCCAGCTCTTTTGCCATTTCCACAGCTTGCTCAAAGCTTATTTCGTCCTGTGGTTTTTGAGGTTTTGCTCCTTCAACTATAAGTACAAATTCGCCTTTGGGGTTGTTTTCTTCATAAAATGCAATAGCTTCATCTAATGTGGTGCGTTTTACTTCTTCGTGGATTTTGGTGATTTCTCTGGCAATGGAAATTGTTCTGTTTCCGAAAACAGCTCGCATATCACTTAAAGTTGCACGGAGCTTATGAGGTGCTTCATAAAAAATAATGGTTTTTTCTTCGTTTTTAAGTTTTTCCAATTCCTCAAATCTTCCTGTTTTGCGTACAGTTAGAAATCCCTGAAATACAAATTTTGAAGTTATTAGTCCGGAAACAGCCAAAGCAGCAATTAAAGCACTGGGCCCTGGTACAACTTCCAGCTCAATGCCGTTGTCATGGCAGAGTTTTACAATATCTTCACCAGGATCGGAAATACAGGGCATACCTGCATCTGTTACAATAGCACAATTTTCTCCGTCAGCAATGCGTGAAATAATATATTCGCCTTTTTCCCGTATATTGTGTTCATGATAGCTTATCATTGGTTTTTTTATGCCGAAATGATTTAAAAGTTTGAGGGTTACTCTGGTGTCCTCAGCGGCTATAAAATCAACATTTGAAAGTGTTTCAACAGCTCTGGGAGACATATCATTTAAATTTCCTATTGGTGTCCCCACCACATATAATTTTGCCATTTCCACTAACTCCTTTTGCTAAAAATTAAAATAAATATCCTGTAATTCCTTTGAAAATCCGCCTTTTTCATCCTGTATGATAAAAGGTTCTTCCACTTTTAAAAAAGGTTTTGAACCTTGTTTTCCCTCTATAAGAAAAAGCCATGGAGCTGTGTTTCCTTTTTTTTGTACAAAACGCAGACGCTTTGGCTCTATTTTGTATTTTCTCATAGCTTCCATAACATCTAAAAGCCTTTCAGGACGCTGACAAATACACAGTCTTCCTCCAGATTTCAAAAGTTTGGAGGCGGCATAT